>JAHEHB010000440.1 GCA_024644775.1 Deltaproteobacteria bacterium | reverse complement strand
TGTCTATCCCAACGCCCCAGGCTTCGCCTGGCGCCACTGCCTTCTGTCCTCCGCCCTCTGCCATCCGTCTTCTGTTATTAAAGGCCCGAAAAAGAGTCGTTAAAGTATTCGTTCAGTTATCCGATTTCCTTATTGGTAATACCGTTCCTTAATATAGGAATAATCAAATGATCAAGGAGGAAACATGCAACCTTTTTTTCTATCCAAGTCGAGGTGTATTCGGGTGTTGGTCCTGCTATCCGGCCTGATTCTTCTATCGACCTACTCTTTTGCGGCCAAAAACGCCGACACGGTTAATGACTACAGCGGGGAATATCGGGTTCCGCTGGGGAGCGATCCCGCATCCCTTGATCCTGCCATGATTACAGACATCTATTCGATGAATGTGGTCGCGAATCTTTTTGACGGCCTGGTGGAATTCGATAACAATCTCAATGTAATACCGGCTATTGCCAAAATTTGGAAAGTCTCCAGGGATCACCGGACATATTCTTTTCGTCTTCAGAAAGGTGTCAAATTTCACAATGGTCGTGAGGTGACGGCCGAAGATTTTGTCTATTCATTCACTCGAATCCTGAGTCCGGAAACAAAATCCCCCGCAGCATCTCTTTTTTTCAACATCAGTGGGGCCAGGGCTTTCAGGGAAGGAACCGCCAAAAACGTGGCCGGCTTGCGAGCCAAGGATGCCCACACGTTAATTATTGAACTACAAGAACCGTTTGCACCGTTTCTATCAATCCTTGCCATGATCAATGCAAAAGTAGTTCCGAACGAGGCCGTTGGGCTCGATTTTAGTAAACATCCCGTCGGTACGGGGCCGTTTCGTTTTAGATCCTGGCAACCGGGTGAAGAAATCACCCTGGAAGCCAACAAAGATTACTTTGCCGGCCGTCCCTATTTGGATATGCTGCGATTTCGCATCTACCCAAATATCGAATGGGAAAAGGTGTATAAGGATTTTGAAAGGGGTCATCTCGAGCAAGCCTTTATTCCCAGCGGCAAGTTCGATGCAATTGCCGCCAGCCATAGCCCTGGAGCGGATGTCAAATTTATCAGCAAACCCGGACTCAATGTTGTCTATGTTGCGATGAATCTCAATGTCGATCTGTTTAAAGATCCCAAAATCCGCCAGGCGATTTGTTACGCAGTGGACAGCGAAAAGATTGTAAAAAAGATCACCCGTCGGAACAGTTTTTCGGCTAAGGGGATCTTACCTCCCGGTATTCCCGGTTTTGACCCGAATCTCAAATACTACCCCTACGACCCGCAAAAAGCCCGGGAGCTTCTTGCCGAGGCGGGCTACCCCGAAGGCCACGGGATTCCTCCTATTGAAATATGGACGGTATCAAAAAGCGACAGCGTGAAACAGGAGTTGGAAGCGTACCGGAAATACCTATCTGAAATCGGGATACAGGCCGCCATCCGAGTCGCCAAGAATTGGAAAGATTTTGTAACCCAAATTAAAGAGAAAAAGGCAACCATGTACTATGCGGCATGGTACGCGGATTTCCCAGATCCGGACAACTTCCTTTACACCCTTTTCCATTCAAAAAGCAGAACCAACCGCATGGGTTACAATAACCCCGAAGTGGACGAGTTGCTGGAACAGGCCCGCAGCGAACTGGATTACATGAAACGTGTGAAAAAGTATCAGAAAATCCAAGATCTTGTCATGCAGGATGCACCGATGATCTGTCAACATGTCAACAGTTTCAACTATGTCTTCCAACCGTGGGTGAACGGTGTGGAAATGAGTCACCTGGGGGCAATTTATTTACCATTTCGAAAAGTTTCGATTGGCCATCGGCAATTTGCGGACGGACTGCTGTCTCGGTTAAAGGCCCGGTCAAAAACGGATTAGCGGGTCAGCTCGAAAAATTATGGGCTTTCAATTGAGTCTTTTCATGCAAGAAGCGAGTGTATAAGTGAGCAAGGAGCAAACCAAACAAACCATCGGCTTCAAATTGCATACGAAGTTTATGTTGGGCATCGTCGTCCTGGAATGTCTGCTCATGGCGGCGATTGTCCTGGTGGTTGAAACCAAAATGCGCGCCTCCATGCTCGATGAATTTCTGACACGCGGTATATCCCTTGCCGATAACCTCGCCACCACGAATGCAAACTATGTGGCAACGTATAATTACGTAAAAATCAATCAGAGTGTTCAGCAGGCGGTTCAACAGAAAAGCGTAAGCTATGTTGCCGTTATCCTTTTCAATGGAGATGTCGCCGCGTACAGTGGTCCCAAAACCCAAGAAAAAAAATTTTTAGATGAAACCACCATTCAATGGGCGCTGCAGGGTTTGAATCAACGCATTCGGTCACGCACCTTGTCCGATGGAGAGATCAGTGATTTTGCGGTGCCCATTGTTATTAGAGACGATGTGTGGGGTAAAGTCTGTGTTGGTTTGTCCATGGCAGCCTTAAATTCTGCGATTTTAGAAACCCGGCTCACCCTTTGCATTCTCGGCATCATTGGCCTTGCGGGTGGATGTTTGGGTTCACTATTGGTTGCAAGCCGCATTACGCGTCCGATTAAAAATCTTGTTCGAAGTGTGGATGCCATCACCAACGGAGAATATGAACACCCGATTGAAATCAAAACCCGAGATGAAATTGGTTATTTGGGTAAGCGGTTTATCGCGATGCAGGGCATTCTCAAAAACCAAATTCATCTGCTTAACAGCACGAATGAGAATCTCCAAATTTCAAACAAAAAACTCGAGCATGAAATTATCGAACGCAGGCGTCTGGATCGTGAACTGGCGAAACATCGCGATGATCTCGAGAAAACGGTGGAAGAACGGACAGCCGAACTGAAAATCACCAATGAAACCCTGAAACATGAGGTCGCCGAACGAAGAAGAGCCGAAAAAGATGCAGTAAAGGCCCGGGAGGTCGCAGAATCCGCCAACCTGGCCAAGTCTCAATTTCTGGCGAGTATGAGCCACGAGATCCGCACGCCCATGAATGGCGTGCTGGGAATGGCTGAAATTCTCATGGGAACCCGGTTGACAGCCAAACAACGGGAGTATGTCAAAACCATCACCAGCTCCGGAAAGGCGTTGCTGGACATCATCAATGAAATCCTGGACCTGTCCAAAATTGAAGCAGGCAGACTGGAATTGGAACCGGTTGACTTTGATCCAAAAAAACTGGTGGAAGACGCGGTTCAACTGCTTATGGAACCTGCCCGTCGAAAAAGTGTGGCGCTGTCGCACGAGATATCCGATGGTATCCCATCTGTCGTGCGAGGAGACAGCCTCCGCTTGCGCCAGATTCTTGTTAACCTGATTGGCAATGCCATCAAGTTTACCGAGAAGGGAAACGTTTCGGTTCAGGTATCAGCGATTCGATTCAGGGGAAATCATGTGACCTTTCAATTTGCGGTGAACGACACCGGCATTGGAATCTCAGTTGAAAACCAGCCACGCATCTTCGATTCCTTTTCTCAGGCGGAAAGCGGTACGACGCGTAAATACGGTGGTACCGGACTCGGATTGGCCATTTGTAAGCGATTGGTTGAAAAAATGGGGGGAAAGATCGATGTCGAGAGTACGCTCGGGAGGGGTTCCAAATTCTGGTTTACCATTACCTTTGAAAAAAGCGCAGAGAATATTGAATTGGCAAACATGCCGTTTTTGGATGACCAAGGAAAAAACACAACAGTCAGGGAAAAATACCACAGCTATGTTCTTCTTGCAGAGGACAATGAATTTAACCAAAAAGTCGCTTTGGCGATACTGGAAAGCTTCGGCTGTCGGGCAGATGTGGTGGGAAGCGGCGTCGAAGCCCTTGAAGCGCATGCGAAGGCTGTCTACGACATGATTTTCATGGACTGCCAGATGCCGGAAATGGACGGATATGATGCGACACGGGCCATTCGGGACAAGGAAAAAACACACAATGCATCTGCATCCGCGAAAATCCACATCCCCATCATCGCCCTGACCGCCAATGCAATGCAGGACGCAAGGCAAAAAAGTCTTTCTTCCGGTATGGACGATTACCTCAGCAAACCATTTACGCGAGAGCAGCTGGGCATGATGTTGTCCCGGTGGTTACCCGAAACGTCTGAAAAACAAGAGACCCCGACCTCACATACCGAGCAACCCGAAGAAACGGCTTCAGCCGCTTTAAAACCGCATTGTCCGGTGGACACCATGATTTTAGAAAATCTACGGGATCTCGAACGACAAGGGGCAGTTAACCTTTTAGAGTCGTTGATTGAAACCTATTTAAGAACGGCGCCTGACTACATCGAGACCCTTCGCGCCGCCGTCCAACAGCGCGATGCGAAGACGCTGCACAAAACGGCCCACTGTTTTAAATCCTCCAGTGCAAACATGGGGGCTGTGGAGATGGCATCCCTGTGTCAGCATCTGGAGGAAATGGGTGCCACGGAAACAACCGATGGCGCCGATGGATTATTATCAAAAATAGAGCTGGAATATGAAGAGGTTCAAGGCGCATTAATCAGGGAAATACGAAGCAATTAATGTGCTGCAAAAATATCATGACCCAACAACCCCAAAA
>JAHEHB010000093.1 GCA_024644775.1 Deltaproteobacteria bacterium | reverse complement strand
TGAGGGAAAATATCCAAAGGAAGTAAAGGATTTATCGTCCATTCTGCTGGCAGCCAAGGCCAAGAAGCCTGATATGCTTCTGGGAGGAACCTATTTTCACGATTGCGTCATGATCGTAAAGCAGATGAAGGAGCTGAACTTTAACGTGAAGGTCCTTGGTGTATCCGTCGGTCCCCAACTTCCTGCCTATGTGGAGAACCTCGGAAAAGACGGTGACTACGTAACGGGATGCGAGTGGTGGACGCCTTATGCGAAATGGCAAGGCGCTTTCTGGGGTACACCGGCGGAATTTGCAGAAAAAATGGAAAAGCGATTCGGATATTCCCCCAGTTATCATCCAACCTCTGCGGCGGTAGCCGGCACAGTGCTGGCTGCGGCCATTGAAAAGGCCGGAACCCTCGATACGGCTAAGGTGACCGAAACGCTGAGAAATATGAAAATTACCACGGTGTGGGGACCCATGGCTTGGAACGAGAAGGGGCAGAACACTGAAATTCACAGCTCGGTTGTGCAGGTTCTCGACAGTAAGGTTAAACTGGTGTATCCCTTTGACACGAAAATTGCGGATTTGACCTATCCTTTCCCCGAGTGGGGAAATCGATAAGACACCTTGCCCGGTCGACTCCGAAGGAACGTGTTGGTTAAGGAGCCTCTGGGCTGAATCATCCGAAAACAAAAGGTCGTCGAAAAGGCGGCCTTTTGTTTTCATACGGAAGATCTTGAATGTCACACACACGGAGGGAAAAAATGAAGGATCCCTATCATAAAATCATTAAGGGCGGTCTGGCTGTTGGATCAAAAGGGATCGCTCGAGCGGATATCGCGATAAAGAATGGAAAAATCGCCAAGATGGCTTCGGATCTGGGGTCCGATGCCGCCGACGAGATATTAGACGGAACCGGAAACTACATTCTGCCCGGATTGATAGATGTCCACGTACATCCCGTTTATGTCGATACCATAGAGGACTGTTCGATCCTGGGCGCTTTCGGCGGTATTACAACGATGATCCATTACGCTTATGCCAAACCGGACATGGGACTCGCCGAGACGGTCAAAAAGTTCATTGATGAAGGAGACAGGACCTCTCACACCGATTTTGCTATTCATGGCGCCATGTTTGATCCGGAAAATCAGATAAAGGATCTTTCAAAATGTTTTGAAATGGATGTGACATCTTTTAAAATGTTCATGACCTATGCCAAATTAGGATGGATGACCGATGATTATTACCTGGCAAAAGCAATGGATGTCATTTCTCAGCTGGGGGGACTGGCAATGGTGCATGGCGAAGATGGTCTGGCCATCGATTATCTCGAAGATAAATATCGAGATTGGCCTCAGAGAGAGGCTTTTCTGAAGATGAGACCCGATGTGCTCGAAGCAGATGCCGTATTTCGGGCGATTTCCATCGCCGAGGTCATGAATTGTCCTCTTTACATCGCCCACATCAGCGCAGGACGCGCCCTTGAGTCTATTAGAAGGGCCAGGGAGAGAGGCCAAACAGTTTACACCGAGACCTGTCCGCAGTATCTCTGCCTTACCGATAATGATTTGCAAGAGAAGGGTCCGCTAGCCAAGATCGGCCCTCCACTCAGGACTACGGAAGACAATGAAGCGCTCTGGGATGCCTGCAGAAAAGACCTTATCGATGTGATTGCCAGTGACCATGCCCCAAAGAATAAAAAAATCGACGATGATTTTTTTGATGCCCCCTTTGGCTCGCCATCCTCCGAAACCATGCTGGCCGTCACGTATCAAAGAGGCGTCAATGAAGGGCGTTGGAATTTAATCGGCTTGGTTCGGGCTTTGAGCGAAAAGCCGGCAAAAATATTCGGGCTTTACCCTCAAAAAGGCGTATTGCAGGAAGGATCCGATGCCGACCTCGTGATTTTTGACCCGACAAAATCGCACAAAATCACGCAGGAGACGCAGCATTCAAATACACCCTACACGCTTTATGAGGGATTCGGATGTCTGGGTGCGCCGGTTTTGATAATGCAGCGCGGTGAGGTAATCGTGGAGAAGACATCTTTAAAGAGCCGTAAAGGACGGGGGCGATTTCTTTCGACGAAAATTGCAAAAGAAACCGACTAAATGAGTTGAGAAATAATGGACCTTAGACCACTCGCAGAGCAGATCTTTTCAGACGTACTGGAAATATCAAGAGATGGAAAAGGGGTATCGCGTTCCGCCTACGGAGATAGTGAAACCCGAGTCATCGAGTTTCTTGAAGAAATCGCTCGACGATTCAATTTGCACACTTACAGAGACGCGGCTGAAAATGTTGTATTTGAGCTAAATGACAATGCGATGGAAGATCGATTTATTCTCGTTGGGTCCCATATGGATTCGGTACCGAAGGGTGGCAATTACGACGGGTTGGCAGGAGTTGTAGCCGGTCTTTTGTTGCTATTCGAATTCAAGAAAAACGGTTTGCGGCCTCCCGTACCGGTCAAGGTGATGGGTTTTCGCGGTGAAGAAAGCGCTTGGTTCGGTATTCCTTACCTTGGCTCAAAGGCCCTTCTCGGTAAGATAACCGACTCAGAATTGGAAGCTGTCCACCGAGATACACAAAGACCGTTTAGAGACTATATGCAAAAAGTGGGCGCTGATGTCCAAAGGATTTCTCAAGGAATCCCTTTGTTGGGAATCGATTGTGTGGCTGCCTTTATTGAGTTGCATATTGAACAGGGTCCCATTATGGTCGATCGCAACCTTCCCGTCGCATCAGTTACGGGCATCCGCGGTAGTTTAAGACATCGGTCCCTACGTTGTCGCGGAGAAGCCGGACATTCGGGCGCTGTTCCCCGATGGCTGCGGCGAGATGCGGTATTTGCAACCGCCGAATTAATCACCCGATTAGATGATCATTGGTCAACAATACTCCAACACGGTGGTGATCTTGTTCTCACATTCGGTATTCTGTCGACAAATCCACAGGAACACGCGATGACTCGTATTCCAGGAGAAGTGTGTTTCAGCTTTGAAGCGCGAAGTCAAAATGAGAGTACCCTGAATGCCATGGAGGCTCTCCTCCATTCCGAGTGTGAAACGATTGAAAATGATCGACGCGTTGCGTTTGAATTCGACCCGGTTATCAAGACCCCTCCCGCCGTGCTCAACCGAACGATCGTTGATCGATTATCTGCCGTCATCGAATCGGAAGGACACGTGTCTGAAACGATTCCCAGCGGAGCCGGCCACGATGCCGCGGTTTTTGCCAATGCCGGTGTGCCCGCCGGTATGATATTTGTAAGAAATCGAAACGGCTCCCACAATCCCAAAGAAGATATGGATATGGACGACTTTGTTGCCGGTATCCACGTATTACAGCAGTTTATTCTGGAATACAAAATGCCGGGTACGTAATATTTACTCAATCATCATGGGAGGTTCACTATGTTTCTAAGCGCATTTCCGAGCAAAAAACTGATGGCAGAATTGACAGCAAGAATGTTTATTGAAGTCGACGCCGTGCATTTTCGATCTGATGAACCCTTCCGGTTTACCTCAGGAATGGCCAGCCCTGTTTATATTGATTGCAGAAAACTCATATCCTTTCCCCGGGTAAGACAAACGCTTATGGATTTTGCAACGTCTGTCATTCTCCGCAATATCGGTTTTGAATCAGTAGACGCAATTGCCGGTGGAGAAACAGCCGGGATTCCATTTGCAGCATGGATCGCCGATCGACTCATGTTACCGATGCAATATGTTCGAAAAAAACCTAAAGGTTTTGGTAGGGATGCGCAAATTGAGGGGACTTTCTCCGGAGGGGATAAAATCCTTCTTGTGGAGGATTTAACAACCGATGGAAAAAGCAAAGTGAAATTTTGTGAAGCGTTAAGAAGAGCCGGTGCGATCGTGTCTCACATTTTCGTTCTGTTTTATTATGACATCTTTCCTCAAACAAAAGAGATGCTGGAAAATATGGGCATGCAGATGCACTACTTGGCGACTTGGTGGGATATACTCGACCAATCCAAAAAAAATGGATATTTCGATACAAAAACATTGAAGGAGGTTGAAATCTTTTTACACAATCCTATGGAATGGTCCTCTGCGCATGGTGGAACTTCTAGTTTCCCTACAAGCGAATAATGGAAACAAGACTGTTTGGTGAGATATCGTTTCTTCGCGTGCAGAGAAAGCGGATGCATAAAAGGAAAAAATACTCGATTGTTAACTGTCGAGATACTTTTCTTGCAGCTTTTTTGGATACCCTGTTTTAAACCATAGATTCCGCTTCTGTTGGATACAGAAAACAGGCGATTGCTTTTTAATCCGCCGTAGCCGGATAAGGGTCTGATTCCCCCGCACCCTTGGGGCGTTAAGATAATTTCCGATTGATACCCCGTGGCTTGCCGCGGGGTCGTTCATTCAAGCGTAATCGGCAAAACAGGTTATGGCGTCTGTCCCGTTTTTCAACCGTCTAGTAAGGTTGACCAAGAATCAATGATACTTACCGGTTTACTTCCCGGCTTTTTTGTCTTGGCTGTCACCAGAGCCTTTAGGAGGCTGGGCGGCACCGACCGTCGTCGTCTTTTCTGTCGGCACCACTTTCCGATGGGGTTCTCGCTCCAGTTCGATAGACCCCTTGAAATAAGCGCCTTCTTCTACCAGAAAATTTTTTGCTTTGATATCGCCTATAAAATCAGCCTCTTTTGTGATTTCTACTTTACCTTGTGTTTTGATGTTTCCAAGCACCTGACCGCTGATGGCTACGTTTTGAGCTTGGATTTCACCTTCGAACCGTCCCTTAGAACCCACGGTAAAATTATGTTTCTTTAGCTCTATGTTCCCCTTCATCGATCCTTCTATGACCAAGTTTTCCTCGCCTCGAATGCTGCCTTCGATAGAAATGTTTTCGCCAATGATCGTATTTTCATTCGTATTAACAGGATTTGAGGCTGAAAACGATTTTGTCTCCTCAATAGCGGCATTAGGAATCGGTGCATTGTTGTTTTCAATTTTTGTTTCTTTTCTTAGCATACAACCTCCTCTATGTACGATATTTTAAACACAGATTTATATCCCATTTTGTTTTTGAACTATTTAACATATCTTTTTATCTTTTACCACCACACGCAAATTGTCGCAACATCGAATTGTTTCATACTAGGCAAAGGGGATAACTGTCAATTGTTTTTCATTTACATTCGTGTTCTTTGTGATGAATTATCACTTGATGTTTGAATTATTGAAGATGAGCTCTGTCGTTCACTGATTCTACGCGAAATTGTTTCCCTTTTTTGTAAACAATGTTCAATGCTGCGGTTTCTTGCTTGATTTCCCGAAAATTATCAAGAGAAATCTCTAACGCGTGGCACAATATACTGCAGATTACGAAATTATGCGTGCAGATTAGCAATGTAACCCCCGGGGGATACTGTTTTGTGATACGTTCCAAAGCTTCAACCGCCCTGGTTTGAACTTCTTGCAGACTTTCTCCACCCGGCATTTTGACCGACGAAGGCGCTCTCTGCCAGGTTTTCCGATAATTCGGGTATCTTTCAATCCAGTGTTGCGCTTCCATGCCGTCGAACTCTCCCAAATCCATTTCGATAAGACCCTCATCTTCCATAATCGGGACTGAGGAGTGAAAAGACCCGATGAGTATCGCTGTCTCCATTGCACGGATTAGGGGACTTGTGTATATGGCCGTGATGGGTTCATCCTTAAGTGCCAATGCTAAAGCGCGGATTTGTTTTTTCCCTGTTTGATTGAGCGGTAAATTGCTCCTGCCTTGGAACCGTTTAATCCGATTCCATTCGGTTTCTCCATGGCGAACCAGCATAATACGCATAACTATCACAATCCCTCCCACCTGGGGGGAAGCTAGGGGGCTATAAGGCTGGGAGGCTATGAGGCCTCAATCCCTCCGGCGTGTGGAGGGAAGTGTTAGCTCCTACCCCTGGACGGGAAAAGTTGGGTGCTGTCCTCTGCCCTTTTATGGTTTAAAGGCTATAAAGCTGGGATGCTGGGAGGCCACAAGCATTATAGCTTCCAAGCTTTCCAGCCTTATGGCCATGTTTCTGCCCTCTGCCTTCTGCTCTCCGTCCTCTGTCATCTACCCTCCGTCGGCCCCTCCCTCTGGCTTTTCACAATAACGAGTGTGATGTCATCTTCAAATTTCTGGCCTTGGGTAAATTCGTGCAACTCATTGAATACGGCATTCAAAATATCACCAGCGCCGCTGTTTGCGGTTTTTCGGATGATTTCACGAAAGCGGGCTTTACCGAACATTCTATCATCTTTGTTGCGGGCTTCCCATATCCCATCCGTTCCGATTGCGATGATTTTACCATCGGCGATGCCGGTTTTATGGTTTTCCTTATATTCGAAAGATTCATCAATCCCCAGTGCAAGCCCATCGCCCTTCAGTTCGTCGAATAAATCTCGTTTCGGATCATAAATAACAGCAGGATCATGTCCGGCACGAACCCAGTCGATGCGGTCGTTCTTGGAATCGATGGCCATATAGAATAACGTCATAAATCTCCCGGATTCAAGAACATCCTCCGTCAAATGGCGATTCATCGCGGTAACGATTTCAGAAAGCGATCCGGGTTGGGAAGTTCGCATGCGCAAAAAGGCCCGGGCCGTTGTCATCAGCAACGCAGCATCGACTCCGTGGCCGGTAATATCGCCAACCGCCACATTAAAGGGTGAGGTTGGATTCTCGCGTCTGAGTAGAAAATCGAAATAGTCTCCGCCGATCTCATCGCTTGAAATATTTTTCCCCGCTACATCGAGTCCCGGAAACTCGAAGATTCCATGGGGAAGAAGACTTTTTTGAACCTCCCCGGCCAGTGCCATCGCTTTCTTATGCTCAGTCATATCTGTAATAAACGCCATGTTGCCGATAACGTTACCGCGATCATCTCTAAGTGTGTTCCCATGTACGAGAATCGGAACGGCTCCGCCGTCTTTTCTTACCGAAGATCCCTCAAATTCCCTGTATTCCTGAGAAAGAATCTTTTCCCTGTTTGCAAGCATGTACTCTCTAAACTTATCTGTGGCAAGGTCAAGGGGGGTCTTACCGAGGAGCTCCTCCCGGCTGTAGCCGAGCATTCGGCAATAGGCATCATTCATGTCAATGATATGAAGGTCCTCATCCATAAGAATAAACCCCTCGCCGGCGGTTTCCACGATACGGCGGAATTTTACTTCGCTTTTTCTCAATTGGTCTTCGGCGAGCTTTCGACGGGTGATATCTACTACAATACCTTGATGGTGGATCTTGTCTCCATATTTGTCCCGGACCACAGATGTTTGATCCTCTATCCAGCGAATGTCACCCTTCTTTGTCAAGATGCGATAAACCTGAGTGTATTCCTCCACATCCTTTTCCACGTATTCTTCAATTTCTTCTTTCAATCGCTCATGGTCATCCGGGTGTACGATATCACCATAGTGAATCTTGCCGTTGAGAAAATCTTCGGCAGTATAGCCGAATTGAGCAATATTGTCTGATACGTATATTAATTTGGGATCATCCCCAGCCAGTCGACGAAAGAGCACTACCGGACTCTGGTGTATAATCACCTGCGCCATCTGAAGGGCTTCTTGGATGCGGCTTTGCTCAGCACATTCTTTATTATAGGCGATTTTCTGTTCCTCGAGGCGTTGCTTGAGGGAGTGGTATTCTTGCTGTATTGCCGCAAAACGTTGCTGAAATTCATCCGCATCTGCAACACGCCGCCTGAGTATGTTCATTTCCTCGATAAGTTCATTTTTAGATTTTTCAATGTCTGATTTCATACTCATTACCTTACACAGTAAGAATTGGACGCTTCACGGAATCGTCTGTGAGGTGTCAGGTGTCAGGTTTCGGGTGTCAGGGGTGAGAAACGCAACAACTGAAGTCTCAACAACACAAATAAATTTTCGTTTTCACTGCGTACCCTTCGATCCTCGTCTGAGAAACCTGATAAAATCCCAAATCCCAAGCACCAAATTCCAATAATCAATGACCAAACAGGTACGGCAATGCCATATTGTAATTTGTGTGGCTCAATCCCAACCCCTGAGCTCCAAATCCTTGTCTGAAAAACCTAAGAGTCAGAACAAAAACGAGATCAAAATTTGAGCCTATTTCAACACACGACGCGTAACTCGCAGCGAACAACCTTATGAGTATCACTCCGTCACTTCATTACTCTATTAATTAGTAGCAAAAGCTACGGCCTATCCGCATGGATTTTTTCTTTGGGAACGATATTCTGGCGATTCGCTTGATCCGTTGCATCTAGCAACTTAAGATGGGGCCCGGTTTCCGTTTCCACTAGTTTTTCCATACGAATGACGAACATCAACAATGCCGGAATTACCAATACTGTGAATACGGTAGATAAGGCTAATCCGCCCAAAACCACACTACCAAGACCCCGGTAAAGCTCAGATCCGGGTCCGGGGAACAGCACGAGTGGAAGCATACCAAAGATACTGGTGGATGCACTCATATAGATGGGGCGAAGTCGCGTGCGAGTCGACTCTAAAACCGCCTCACGATGTGACATATTGTTATGACGAATGTTATTTAATGCCTGGTGCACAATGAGAATGGCGTTGTTGACAACCACGCCAATCAGTATGATGAACCCAAGCATTGTTAGAATATCAAACGGCTGATTGGCAATACCCAAATTTACGAGTTTAAGCCCGATAAACCCGCCTGCTGCAGCCAGAGGTATGGTGAACATGATGATGATCGGATAAATAAAATTAGCAAAAAGTGCGGCCATCAAAAGATAAGCGATTAAAGCAGCCAATATGAAATCCCATTGGATGGCCTCCCTCGTTTCCGTAAGTTTATCGGCAACACCGCTTTGTTGAACTTCCGTTCCTTTCAAAAGACCCTGTTTTCCAAACGGGGTAACGATTTTTTTATCGATGATTTCCATGGCGGACTGGAGCGCCATGGTAACCGGAGGGGTCACTTGAAGCGTGATTGTCCGCTGCCGTTCAAGGTGGCGAATCTGTGTGATGCCGGCTGTTCTTTCCAGTTTTGCCAATGAAGAGACCGGAATGATTTTTCCATTTGGAACCGCAATTAGAGAATCATAGAGTTTTTCCGGTGTGTCGATGTCTTCTTCAGAGGCTTTTAGCACGAGGTCAATTTTTTTCTCCCCTTCTTGTTTGAAATCGCCGATATCTCTACCGTCCATAAGAACGTCTAGGCTAAGACCAAAATCCCTGGCGGTCATGCCGACTGCCTTGATATATTCTCTATCCGGGATAAGACGAACTTCCGGAAAAAGAAGCTCAAGGGATGGCACCGGTCGTATCTGGGCGTTTGGAATCTCTTTTTTGATGGCGCCAAACATCATCCCCGCTATCCGAACAACCTGATTTAGTTCATCCCCGTTGATATCCACTTCAATACTTCGACCCCTGCCGAGACTTGTTTGAAAGATTCCCGCTTGAAGGCTTACACCGAACATCCCCGGAATACTATTGATCGTTTTCATAAACAGCGGGATTAACTCACCGGCGCGCTGCTCGTGTTTGCTGACCGCACCAAAAAGCATGATCTGCTCCGAACCGACGTAAAACATGTGTTCGATTTCCGGAAATCCATTGTGGTCGTTACCAAAATAAGGGGCGTTCGTCTGATAGATTTGCTTTCCGATATTTTTCCGCTCCTCAAAAGACAGCCCTGGAGGTGGAATCAGCAGATTGATGACAAGATTTCGATTGCCCTGTGGTAGATATTCCATTTTAGGAAACAACATTAATGTTGAAGCAATCGATAAGCCACTCAGCAAAACGACGGTGACCCCTCGCGACAACCAATTTCGGGTTACACCTCTAACCACGAACATTATTCCAACTGAAATCCAGTAACCGATACCACGCCACTTTTTTTCAGAGGCGTGTTGTGATTTTTTTTTATGCGTGAATTTGAACAATTGTTTGGAAAACATGGGAATGACCGATACCGATACCAATAAGCTAAGGCTCACTGCAGCCGTTACCGCGATGGCGATATCTCGAAATAGTTGCCCTGCCTCTTCTTTCATAAAGATAACCGGTAGAAAAACGGCCACGGTGGTGAGCGTTGAGGCCAGAATTGCTCCCCAAACCTCACGGGTTCCATCGTACGCCGATTGAAAGGCGGATTTACCCATATTTCTGTGACGATCAATGTTTTCAAGCACCACGATCGCACTGTCTATGAGCATGCCGACAGCAAACGCAATTCCCGCAAGACTGACCACATTGAGATTTCTTCCCAGGGCATTCATTAAGATAAAGGTGCCGATGATACTGATAGGAATTGCCAAGGCAACAACAACGGTTGATGTAAAACTCCTCAAAAATATGAGCAGTACAATGACGGCAAGTGTACCTCCGATGATGATATTTCGTTGAACCAGATTAATGGCGCCTTGAATATAAGGGCGCTGATCGTAGACCCAATCCAAATAAATTTTTTCAGATTTGAGTTTTTCTGCGTTGAGCCATTTAACGACTTTTTCAACGCGATCGGTCATTTGAAGAATGTTTGTATCCGGTTCCGGTTTGACACCGACGGCAATACCCTCTTTACCCAAGTGAAGCATGGCGGTTCTTAGCTTGTCATAACCAAAATGTACATCTGCTAAATCGGATATTTTAATGCGGCGCTGTCCTGTGGACTGGACAACGATGTTTTTGATATCTTCCGGAGATTTAAACTCGGCAATCGACCGAATGCGGTAATCGCGCCTGCCAACACCCATCGTACCGGCCGATACGCTGATATTTTCTGCTCTCAGGATATTCATAAGATCGGTTATGGTCAGTCCGAATGCGGCAAGTTTTTCAGGCGCAACCACAATATGCATCTCCCTTTTCACCCCGCCGCCGATGAAAAGATCGGCAACACCGGTTACTCTCTCGAGATACTGTCGGATATTGTCTTCAAAGTAGGTCCGGTAGGTATAAGGAGATCCGGGATTCTCTTCCGTTGTTTTTAAGATCATCCATATTACCGGAGACGTGGATGCACCGGTTGCCGTAATCACTGGTTTATCAACGTTATCAGGGTATGAAGGGACTTCGTTTATTTTGTTGGATACCCGGAGCAGGGCATCGTCCACATTTGTTCCAATATTGAATTTGAGCGTGACGGATCCCTGGTTATTGAAGGATGAACTTTCCATCTCTTTTAGTCCGGGAATTCCTTTCAGGACGCTTTCCTGCTCTTCTATAATCTCCCGCTCCACCTCATAGGGTGTAGCGCCAGGCCAAATTGTGGTGACTGAAATTTCCGGTTCAATGACCGTGGGGCTCAACTGGTACGGCATTTGCCTTAAACCGATCAGCCCGAAGAGGACCACAAGGATTACACCCACAATAATGGTTACCGGTTTGGTTATGGAAAAATTAATAGCGTCCATTATGTTAACTCGAAATCTTTTCCGCCCTTTCCATTGGAACTACGGTCACTGCCTGGCCATCTCTGAGGCGCTCATTTCCTTTAACCACCACCACCATCCCCGATTTTAGCGCTTGGGATAAAACCCCCGTCTTCATGCCGTTATAACCGGTAATTTTCACCGGTATCATCTTCGCTCTGGAATCCACAATGGCAAATAAAACCGTTTTCCCAAACATCGGAATCACTGCGTCTCGCGGTACCAGCAGTGTTTTTTCCTGAGGCCCTGTTGGCAAACTGACCTTTGCCGCCATCCCTTCGATGAGCGCGAAACGGTTTTTTGTCCTAATTTTTACGGGAAACGTCCGGGTTGATATATCTCCCCGGGGCACGATCGCAAAAACCCTGCCCGTCAATTGAAACCCATTGACCTTTATATTGATCGCCATTCCGGATTTTACATGCTTTATAATTTTTTCGGGAACTTCCGTGACAATATCGATTACATTGTCTTTGGCAAGAACCGCTACGGTCGCTCCCTCCGCCAACCATTCCCCCCTGTCAACGTGTCGTTTTACAATGATGCCGTCAAAAGGAGCCCGGATCGTTTTTTTCTCTATTTCCAGCCGTAAACGTTCGACCTGGGCTCTGAGTGATGCCGCCCGCTTTTCAAGCCCCTTGACACTAAACCGTTCGTCATCATAGCGCTGTTCTGCAATGGAGTTTTCTTTTAGGAGACGCTGAACTCTCTTGAGATCGAGTCGTTTTTTTTCAAGATCCGAGAGCGCCTGCTCATAGGATGCGTTGGTTGCCTGAAGACGTTTTCCGTGTAAATCAGAACGAAGTACTACAAGAATTTGTCCTTTTTTGACCCGTTGTCCCTCTTCAAAATTAAACGAATCAACGATTCCGCTGAGTTCAGAGGCTACCTCGGAAACCTCCTGGTAAAACACGGTTCCGATAAATTCAGCGGTGGGTTTGATCATTCCATTACGTGTTTCAGATACACGCACATTCGCCGGTGGCCCATTTTTTGGTTGATCTTTGGCACAAACCGGATATATCCCCAACAACACAACCATTAGTACCGTTGATAGCTTCAGTATTGATTTCATCATCTAACCTCCCGGAAGACCGTATTCAATCAACAAGATAAGGCTATTTGGCACGATAACAAGATGCTGCTGGATGTTTGCGTTCAGCGATTTCAAGGGGCATTTGAAAATACAGTGAGTTCATTCCTCATTCCAATCGGGTCATCGCCCTCTTTTTGTTGGATAAAACGAGTATCGGCCCGATTTTTTGGTATTGACGGTTCAGTTGGAATCCATCATAGTGTGACTGTTTTCCCGGCGTTACCCTTCCCAACGAAAGGGATGCTAACTAGTGTCCGTCCAGGGATGAGAGAATTTTTGCAAGATCAAGGCGGGCGAGAATTTTAACCACAGGAATACATTGAGTATTTTGAGGATTAAAATTCGGAGCCTAACGCCGATATTGCGAAAATTAGCCATTTCTGGATGGGCACTAGTTAACAACGTTACAAATTTACGGTCGATGCCGCACTAACCATGTCGAGTCGGCTGCAGATACTTTGAGGCCCACAGTGCCGCTTGAACCCGGCTTGGTACATTAATTTTTTTATAGGTGCTGTAAAGATGATTCTTGACCGTATGAAGACTTATGTAAAGCCTTTCTGCAATTTGAGAATTCGAGTAACCGGCGGCCACCATTTCCAATATCTCTGTCTCTCTAAACGTCAGAGAGTCCGGATTGGCTTCAAAAGGAATTGGGGTCCTTTTTATCTTCGCGAAACACTCACTGATAATTTTTCTAGAAGCCCAAAGATCGCCTTCAAAAATGGTGGAAATTCCTTTTAGAAATGTATCCACTGGATCACTCAGGTAAAAAAAACCTTTCACCCCTTGTACAACTGCTTTTTGCTCGATCCCAAAATGCGGGGCTACATTGAAAAACGCCACATAGTCTTTTGCCAATAGTCTTTTGCACTCAGATTCCAACAACCGTACGCAGGCTTCGCGGTCTTTCGAAAAGCAGTCCCAAAGAGTCAACAAAGGTTGCCGTTTTGCACCGTTACTACTTATCTGTATATCGTTGGAATTACTGAATGCAAAGCATTGTATCCCCGTTTCACGTTCCAAAAAGGAAGCCATCAGCTCATTTTGAGCTTTCAGGGGTCCGAGAATATAAATTTTTCGATTATCACTCATCTGCTCTCCTTTTCGGTTGTTTCAGCCGTCATCGCTCCCTCTGGAGAGGTAATAGGGGTGCCCCAAACGGTTTTCCCCATTATTTTTACCCACTACTTCCACTTGTTATGGTTATCACTTAGAAAACATCATTCAATCGGGGACACCCTGAAATAAAACTTCGAAAAACCTGAATTCGACACCGGGGAAAGGACCATTTAGAGCCGGAAAAAGATGAGATTAGGCCAATCCGTCTGCTATCGGAATTAGAGCCCTGCAAATTCGCGTGCATCTATTCCCGAACCCAGATAGGTCCGGTTGGTGAGCACCATATGAATCGCCCGGGCCAGTTCTTCGAAACCGCAATCCTTCAGCACGTAGCCGGTGGCACCCGCCTTGAGCATTGCCGCCACGAATTGACTGTCCGAATACATTGAAAATCCGATCACCTTGACTTCGGGGAATTCGGAAACGATTTGACTGGTGGCATCGATGCCACTTAAACCCGGCATGTGGATATCCATGATGATGACATCGGGTTTCACCTTGTGGGCCAGTTTGACCGCCCGTTGCCCGTCTTCCGCCTCGGCCACCACATCCATTCCGGGCTGCCTGTCAATCAAAGCGCTGAGAACCTGGCGCACGAGCCTTCGATCATCTGCCAGCATAATACGAATCGTCATGTTATCCCCCAATTCCCACTCTGCCGTTGATTTGAATTTGATCCCAACCGTTCGCATTCGGGGAAGCAGGCGTTATTTTGTCTTATCATCGAGGGAGTGAATAACGCCGTTGCATTAGACTACGCCGAAAAGGCACGTACATTTTTTTCCGGATACTCGTCCGCCCGGACGAATCAAATCCGCGGTTGTCTACGACGGTCCACGGTTCAATTTGCGGGGTATTATTACCGACGAAAAAAAAGCGGTAAATCGGGGAGAATCTGATTATGGTCTTCGAAAAACCTGAAATCGAGGTTCGAAAAAGATGAACGGTGTAAAGGCAGTGACGACGTCCGTCTTTAGTTTGTCCGGCCAGGAGCCCGATTATATATTCAGAGAAGTCAATCCTTCGCGGATGGCAAATTTGGTAAG
>JAHEHB010000439.1 GCA_024644775.1 Deltaproteobacteria bacterium | reverse complement strand
CGGGCTCCGGTCCGGCGACAACCGCGGCCATCGGGTCTATTCTGATCCCGGCCATGATTTCCCAGAAATATGACCGGGGCTTTGCCGGAGGGGTTGCCGCATGCTCCGGCGGAATCGGTGTGGTTATTCCACCCAGCATCCTCATGATTATTTACGGGATCACCGCCGAACAGTCGATCACCAGTTTGTTTATCGCAGGGGTATTTCCCGGTTTTCTGCTGGCGGGGTTTTTAATAATCACGATCCTGGTGATCAGTTATATGAAGGGGTATGCCGGAAGTTCCGATGGTGTCAGCCTCGGAAAGATATTGAAGGCGGCCAAGGATGCCAAGTGGGCGCTTTTGGCACCGGTCATTATTTTGGGGGGAATATATGGGGGCATTTTCACGATTACCGAGGCGTCCATCGTCTCGGTCCTCTACGCCCTGTTTGCAGGTTTTCTGTTGTATCGGGACTTGAACTGGCGAAAACTCATCGATGCGAATCTGTTTTCGGCGAGGGTATCCGGCAGTATCTTTATCGTTTTGTTTACCGGCGTATTGTTCGGCCGCCTGCTGACCATCGCGGAAATTCCGCAAACCGTATCCGATCTGCTCATATCCAATGTCCGGAATCCTATCGTGCTGATTCTGCTGATCGATGCGTTGCTTCTTTTCATCGGCATGTGGATGGAAAGCATCACCCAGATCATCATCCTCACACCGCTGCTTTTACCGGCAGTGATGGAAGCCGGTATTCACCCGATCCAGTTTGGCGTTATGTTTACAATCGCTTGTGAAATCGGTTATGAGACCCCTCCCTTGGGCGTCAATCTGTTCGTAGCCAGCGAGATCGCCGGTGCATCGATTGAACAGATCAGTAAAAATGCGATACTACTAGCTTTGGCGGAAGTTGCTGCATTGATTTTGGTGAGTCTGATACCCCAGATCACACTCGCGTTGCCCCGTGTACTTGGTTTTTTGAACTGATAGCATGTCACATGAACAGAAAGCCGGTGTAATCCCTGTTTGCGTGGAAAGGAGGTGGACGGACCGAATTAGACAATTTACCGAAGGATATGATTTTACATTGTGGTTAACCTGTTTATAAAGTAGAGGAGGTAAGGAAAATGATTAACAAACGATTACTATCTATTGTGTTGGCAATATCCGTTGTGATGGGGGGAGTGCTTCTTCAAACTGCGGAAGCCAAGGAGAAGGTCTATAAAATTAAATTGAGTCATGGCGCCCCCACAACCCATGCCTTACACAGAGCCGCAGTAAAATTCCAGGAGCTGGCTGCGGAATACTCCAACAACAAAATGAACGTGACCATTTTCCCGAACAACCAACTGGGAGGCGAGCAGGAAGTTCTGCAGGATGTTAAGACAAACGCGGTAAATATGGAAATTCTGTACACCGGAAACCTGCAGCCCTTTGCCCCGTCCGTTGGTGTTTTGATGCTGCCGTATATGTTTACAAGCAACGAGGAAGCCTGGGCGGCAATGGATGCACTGGCCGATGAATTAAACAAACGGATCGTCAAGGAGGCCAACGTCCGCATTCTCGGTTATTTTGAGATGGGGTTTCGCTTTTTGACAAACTCGAAAAAACCGGTCCATACCCTGGCGGATCTCCAGGGATTGAAAATCCGGGTGAGCAAGACCGCGGTCGCCATCGAAACATTCAAATCGTGGGATCTTGAACCGATCCCGATGGCATGGGACGAGGTCTTTTCGGCGCTTCAGACAAAGGTAATCGATGGGCAGGAAAACCCCTATACGACCATTGCCGGGATGAAATTCTATGAAATCCAAAAATATATCACCGAGATGCATTATCTGATATGGACCGGTCCGTTCATCATCAACGAGTCCTATTTTCAAAGCCTACCGGCGGATCTTCAGCAGGGTCTGGTCAAGGCCGGTAAAGATGCGGCGGACTATGCCAGAAAGATCATGTTTGAGGCCAACGAAAAGGACAAACAGATGTGCATTGAGAAGGGGATGGTCATTGCCGGTCCGCCGAAAGACGAACCCGAATGGAAAAAGCGCGCTCAATCCATCTGGCCGAAGTTTTACGACAAGGTGGGTGGAGAGGAATGGGTTAACCAGGCCGTCAAAATCATCGAAGCGGCCATGAAAAAATAACCCCACATCAACCCCCCGGGGGCGCACCCGAAACAAAATCCGGTTAAGATGTACCCTGAACGCTTCGAGGTGCGGCCCCGTCTTACCCTGTAGCGCCGGCCCTTTGGTAACCCGACCCTCCCGAATTCGACGCAGGATTTCTGCTGCTTCCATCCGCCGTGATCCTGTTGAGAAAGGAGAGAACCCTTGCCGTGGTTATATATCCTCCAGGATTCGCACCAGTCCGGCGGTCGGATCAACGTAAATTGTGTCACCCGTACGGATCAATAACGTAATATCAGCGGTGAAGCGATCCACCAGGGGCAAATTAGCAAAAGCGGCACCCTGAGCCATGACCGGGTTGGCGGTATTGAGTAAAAGCGCCAACGGCGCTTTTACTTTCTGAACCATTTCGCGGAGCATCCAGGCGGAGGCGACACCGCCCTTTGCGGCATTTAGCACCAGAATGCGTCCCACATAGCTCTCACCATAGAGCTTGTGGGTTGGCCTCGAGAAGATACCGCGATCCCGATCGAGATCGTATCGCGCACTGAAATTATCCGTCGCCGCCAGAGCAATGCCCTGCACGATGGGGCCGATTCCCTTGTGTCCCCGGATCTCACGGCTGCTCATTCCAAGACCTTCCCCGCAATGGCCGACTTCACACAGCAGTCGATTGTAGCCGGCGTTGGTTTGTAGCCGTAACCCTCACATATATTCGCCATTTTAACGGAATGCGTCATGAGTCGTTCCCAGCCGTGTGTCTCACGGATTTCTTTTGCAAAGGTGGCGAAAAAGTCGTGACCGTGCACGAGGCGTCCGCCGGCTTCTTCAATAATCGCCTTTACCCCAAGATGTTCACATGCCTGTTTTATCTCAAGGGGGGTGTAGATCAGAAGCGTTGTGGCCGGATGGACCTTTTGACCTTTCAAGCGTTCGGCGACCTGCAATATCTCCGTAATGGTAAGCTGCGGTGTAGCAAGCGGCACGACATCAAGTCGTTCGCCTGCCCCGGCCCAGACGGAAAAGAAAGTTTCGAGGTCTCCGGGAGTGATGACATCCGGCGCCGGAAGCGGCCCCCCGCATGCCGTCTGCCAGTCGGGGGCTTCCGGTGTGACACCGATGACGTGAAACATGGCATGTGAGCCGTAACTTGCAAGACAAAGCCCCAAATGATTGAGCTCCAAAATCGTGGGCCGGATACCCGGGACTTCTATGGCGGGCACACGCCAATACGAGTTCAAGCGACGGCCGATGATCGCCCCCACGGCGCCCCATTCGCTCACATCATCGGGGCGAAAGGTTAACCGAAAAGCATCTGTTGCTTTGCGGGCGGCATCCAGGTGATAACCATAACGCGGCACGCGACCGGTAAAAAGGGCTGCGAGACTGGACGGCCCGGCTTCGAAATTGCAGCGTGCGCCAACGACACTGTTCATATAGATCACAGACGGTGTCGCGCTGTAGCAGCATACCTCCCCAAACCCGGGTGCCGTTACCGAGTGGTCGTTGATATATGCATGGGAAGTGGTAACACCGAGTTTGTTGAGTACGTCTGCAACCGCATCGCTCTGTGCTTCAATATCGCGTTCCGGCAACAGAAAATGAAATGCTGCGGCATCGAAACCCCGGAAATCGGCAGCAGCAAATGCACGGGGACGACGCTCGGTTAATGGAAGGTCTACCAATCCCTCAAGAAAAGCGATACCCGAGCCGCCGATGGTCTCGCGATCGGCGTCGATGTGGATGAGTCGAACCTCTACAAAGTCTTCGGCGTTGAAAAATTCCCCCACACGCTGCTGGTACCCAATGGCCCATTTCGCCGCTTTTCCATATCTGCCATCCCGCATGGCTTTTTCCATATCGTTTAAGTGCATTGGAGATTTTCCACAGATCAATTTTCTCTGTTAAGCAGGTAGAGAATTTCTCCTTCTTTTGTAAGCGGAATGATATAAGCGGCGTAATATTCTCTAACCACACCCGGATCGATGGTGATACGCGTGTCGATCTTGGCGGCAGCCTGAAGAACCGTAACTTTTTCCTGCACACGCCGGAGGATTCGCTGTTCCACGGCCGGACGGGTCAAAAGGGTTTCTAGGGTATGAAAATCCCTAGCATCGACGGCTTTTCTGAAGGTTGCAGGATCTGAGAGATATTTCGTCTCGCCCACGTACATGGCGCCATAATGGATCCTGCGGGATATGGCCTGAATCGTATACACATCGTGCTCGACGCTGGACCCGTATTGCGCGTCATCACCGGCCGCACAGATTTGGGGGACAAGATCAAGATAACTTGCCAGGATTCTATCGGTAAGATTGACAACGTTATAATCCGCCAGTCGCAGACAATTGTCCGGAAGCCTGACAATTCGCCTGGCATCCGGCAAATTTTTATTAAACGGGCGTTCTTCCGGAACTGCGAATCTGCCGAAACAG
>JAHEHB010000092.1 GCA_024644775.1 Deltaproteobacteria bacterium | reverse complement strand
GTAAAACTCCGTACGGCTCATGCTTTCAACACCGCCGGCAACAACAATATCCGCAAACCCACTGAGGATTTTCATAGCCCCAAAACAAATGGCGTCCAGTCCAGAGCAACAGCGGCGATCCAGTGTAATGCCTGGTATCTCAACCGGCCAACCGGCTGCAAGCAACGCCATACGCGCAATATTTACGGATTCACCGTTTTGATAGGACTGCCCCAGTATCACTTCCTCCACTTGAGCAGGCGCTACCGTAGCTCTTTTTGTCACCTCACTGAGAACCAGGGCGCCGAGTTCATAAGCCGGTATTTCCCTGAATGCACCTAAGTAGCGTCCGATGGGTGTACGCACCGCGCCGGCGATTACAACCGTATCCATAAAACATCTCCTTTGGGTTGAAGATATGCGTCCTTGCCGGGTCGATTCGGCATGAGAACTGTGCTCGTTTGGGTTCTCCGATTTACTGTTTTAACATCTATTGGAGGTGACGGTTATTGTCAACCTTCAAAAATTCCATTATAAATATGTCATATCCAAAACGTCAGTCAATATGAAATACTTCTGCAATCTCAATTAGTCATAGTAGATAAAGGAAGTAAGGATACTAATTTACACATTTTAGAATAGCCGGTTTGATTCCGGTCCGACCGGGTTATACAATTGAAAGGGGAAAAAATGAAGATTAAACGCATCGAAGCCAAGTGGGTCCATGTACCGATTCCTGAAGAACAACAACACGTCAGCGATTTTGGTAGAACCAGGTCATTTGATTCGACGGTTGTTCGTGTCGAGACCGGAGACGGAATCGTGGGTTATGGCGAAGCCAAGGAGGAAGTTGGCAGTGAAGGAAACAACAAGGCGCTTACAAGCCTTATTAACGATAAATTTGCACCGATTCTGATCGGTGAGGACCCCCGGGATATCTCCCGACTATGGGAACGAATGTACAATGGGGCTCGGGCTCATTATGCGTTGGATCGCGGCCGCGTATTTCCGCTGCTGGGTCGTCGAGGCATTACCATATCTGCTATCAGCGGGATCGATATTGCCCTATGGGATATTCTCGGAAAATCGCTCAATACACCGGTTTGGCGGCTTCTGGGAGGCCGATGTGCCGAGCGCATGCCCGCCTATGCCTCGGGGGGATGGGCCGATGCCTCAAATATCGGTGACCAACTGAACAGCTATATTGAGCGGGGTGGTTTTAAGGCTGTAAAGATGCGGGTTGGCGTCATGGACGGTACCGTTGCCAACTCGGTAAAACGGGTGAGAGCCGCCCGGGAAGGCATTGGTCCCGATGTGGGCCTTATGTGCGATGCGCACGGCACCTATTCGGTGACCGAGGCGAAACAATTCTGCCGAATGGTCGAAGATTGCGACCTGATGTGGTTTGAAGAGCCGGTTACCGGCGACGACAAACGGGGGTGTGCTGAGGTACGGGCTTCCACCACGGTTTCGATTGCCGCAGGGGAAAGTGAATTCAATCGGTTCGATTTCAAGGAGCTTGCCGAACTGCGGGCAGTTGATATCTTCCAACCGGATCTTGCCATCTGTGGCGGTATTACCGAGGCCATGCGGATCTCAGCCATTGCTTCCGCGTACAATCTTCGCCTGGCGCCGCATTTATGGACCGGGGCGCCGGCCTTTGCGGCCGGTATGCATGTGGCGGCAGCAACTCCGGCCGGATTCATCCTCGAGTACTCTCTCGGCGCAAATCCACTATTGCATGATCTTGTGGAAGAATCGTTTCCAGTAAAAGACGGCCATGTAGACATCCCAGAGCGTCCGGGACTCGGTATCACCATCGACGAGGATTTCGTAGAACAATATACGGTAAGTTAGCCAAACATATTTGAAACCCCCTTGAACTTCGAATCAACGTTGATCATTGTTTCGACGCCTCTGGTGATGCGAGTGTTCAGGTTTCAGTGTTCAGCGCCACCGCCAGCGGAGCTGGATTCATCACAATAAGAAACAAATTAAAGGAGAATAACGGACAGTTACTCTATCCGT
Source organism: Deltaproteobacteria bacterium (assembly GCA_024644775.1). The sequence continues at coordinate 12,682 of JAHEHB010000092.1, read as the reverse complement.
CTAGCCTATATTGATCTCAACCCGTTACGCGCCGGGTTGGTGGAGCGTCCAGAATCGTGCCGATGGAATTCCATCGGCTATCATATACAAACCGGCAACAAAGACAATCTTTTCCAAGGATTGTCGGGATTGGAGAAATACAGGAATGTGTGTCCTTTCCAATATAGGCTTCTTTGTATTTCGCTTTTACCTGCTGATAACAATCCTACATGGAAAGCATCAGCGTTGCACGCACACCCTTTTTCGGCCGGTTCTCCAGTTTGATCTCGCCGTTATGGAGAATGGCCACTTCTTTTACAAAATTCAGCCCTAACCCAGTGCTCTTATTCCCGGTACCGGGTCGTTGCAAGGAAAAGAATTTATCAAACACCTTTGTTGTGGCGAAATCAGGAATCCCAAAGCCGTTATCTTCTATAATAAATGTTAGGACCTTTTCGTCAACCTGGCCCGTTAATTTGATTTGACTATTTTTGGGACTAAAATCGATGGCGTTTTGAATTAGATTGGAAAGTGCTTGTTGCAGCAGAAAGCTATCCCCGTTTACCATGATATTATCCGGCACCTGAACGGCCAGTTGCAATTGGCGTTTGGATAAGATTACCCGTTTGCTTTCAGCGACGGTGTGTATGAGAGAAGAAATGGAAAACCGGTCCATTTTTTTGAGTATTTTTTGATTTTCCAAGGCAGATAATTCCAGCATTCGATCCACTATTTTTTGAATACGATTGGCCTCTTGACGAATGTTGGATAGAAATCGAGTCCGCTGTTCGAGGGACATTTTTTCTTCTAGCAATTCGGCCGCCCCACGGATGGCCGACAAAGGGCTCTTGATTTCATGGGTGAGTTTCTGAACATATTGCTCCACATATTTTTTACCCTCTAATGTTTCCTGCATTTTTGCAAACGCATGACCCATTTCACCGATTTCACTTCGATCCAGTTTGGGGAATACCATCCGTTTGCCCTGCCGGATATTATTGGCATACCACGTCAATCGCTTTATCGGTCGGGTAACCCATAAGGAGACAATATAACTTAGAAAAATCGCAACCACAACGGCAAGTGCACCGACTCGAAATATCTGAGGCTTTGCGTTGTTTAAAAAATTATTGATATTGGTCGTCGGCTTGGCAACCGTTAAGACACCCGCGATGCTTCCATTGACCCGGATCGGTGCACCAACATACAGTACCTTTGATGCCGGATCTTCACTATTCTCCGCGGTTGTTCGGGCACCATAATTACCCTGAAGCGTTAAAAAAACATCTCGCCAGCTGCTGTAATCGGCACCGACGTTTTGCTTATTTTCCGAATCGAAGAAAACCTTACCGGAGGTATCGGTGATATAGATCCGCATATCCACATCGGTTTTAATGAGGGTGTATATCCTGGCGGATAATGAACGGGAGCGGGCATCTTCAATCGCGCGGTACCATTTTTCAGGATCAAATTGTTTGCTTTCCATCTCCCGCCCAATGGTCGCTGCGAGAATATTGGCCTGATCCACCAGCGGTTCTTCGACACCTTCCAGGTAACGGGTGCGGAGGTTGTTTAGTACCCAGTTGATCGGGTATGAAAAACAAATCACAAAAATAAAAAGGTAATAGAAAAAAATACGGGTTCCGAGTCTCATAAATCCTCTTTTAACGCGTATCCGATTCCTCTGTGAGTGGTAATGGGATCTATTTGGGGCGCTATCGATTTTAGCTTGGCACGAATATTTTTGATATGGGCATCCACCGTTCGATCCATACTGGCTTCAGGTTCATCCCAGGCCAGGTCCATGAGTTGATCGCGTGAAAGTACATGCCCCGGACGGTGAATGAGGATTTTCAATAGGTTGTATTCATAGCGAGATAGTTCAATAAATGCTCCGAAGTACGAAATCTGACGCTTGGATTCATCGATTTGGAAAGCCTCAGATGACGTTGCAGCAACGGGCGGTTGCTGAAAACGCCGGAGCACGGCCTTGACTCTAGCGGATAGCTCTCTAGGGCTAAATGGTTTTACCATGTAATCATCGGCCCCAATCTCAAGCCCCACGACCCGATCAATTTCATCGGATCTAGCGGTCAAAAATATAATAGGGAGGTTGTGTGTTTTGCGGATTTCTTTACACAATTCCAGTCCATTAATATCCGGCAGCCCAATATCCAGGACAACAAGATCAATCCCTTTCCCGGCTATTAGCGAAATAACCGGTCTTCCGGAGGAAAGACAATGGGTCTCAAACCCATCGGTTTCCAACGCATACTGAATATTTTCAGCGATAGCCGGTTCATCTTCAACGATAAGAATCTTTTGTTTCATGGTTTCAGGATCTTTTGTTTTTAATATGCTTCTTTACTCTTTTACCACGGCGGTGCCACACCAGTTGAAATAGAAAAACCGCCGCCACAACCATGAGACAACCGGAGATAACCATCCAGCTGTGTTCGGCAAACCGAGCTCCATTATCACGATAAGCTCCGTTAGCAAACGGTGCGACCACCATAACAAGGCCATACCAGAACAAAGGAATCCACCCGGCACACGCCCACCGGTAATACTCGGATCGGGTTGAAGCCCTTGTGAGACCCGCCCGGCCTTTTACGGCCCTACTCCAGGAACAATGATTCAGGCCTTTTTTCATTATTGTATAAAACAGACATAAAAAAAAGAAATATATCAGTGTGCCTTCGAGGCGATGCACACGCTCGGGTGTAATCCATTCAGAATAAATATCGGTGGTATAGAAATAAATGGATACAATGATTCGAGTCGCGTTTACGAAAATCGTTAAAAGATAGGCGCTCGCCGCGCTGGCAGCCAGCCATAAAAATTTTCGTGGTTTGTGCTCAATGTGGTGAATACCGGAGAACACCGCCATGCAAAAGGCGATGATGAAGAAATTAACACCGGCACACGCCGGTGCGATGATGATCTGGTGTGTATGGCTGATAAATCCTGTATCCCCTTCTTTTTCAAACGGGATTCCACTGATGTATTCAACCAATCCCGCAGTGGGCCCCAACATCCAGGCAAGACCATCACTGCGGGCCTGGCTGTAATAATATTTCAGACCGGCTGCAGCTAACAGCGCAATTAGTAGAAAGATTCCGTTTTGTAAGAAAAAGGATTTAACCTGGGTTAGCGTGTCGTTTTTCATCTACCGATTCCCTGGTGTCAAACGTTTCGTAGCTTAAATTTCCGGTAAAAAAAGATGACGGATAACATAACGACAACCATAATCAATAGCAGGTAAAGCTCGGGTTCGGGAACCGTCGAGACGCGTCCACCCACTGCCAGGTTGGATACATGTAGCGGCAGGGGCAGCGGTTGATCGACTTCTTCACCGGGTCCCTCGGGATTGCGAACAATGTCGCTGACTGCAATGAATGACGTATAGGCGGTTAACAGATTGTAGGTAAGCCCAAGGGAGGTAATTTCAGCTTGATGTTCTGGATTGCCTCGTTTGAAGTTAAAATCGGATAATCGGGCAATTCGCGACCGTGCCCACAGATACCGAAGCGCGCGGTTGGTTTCCTGAGGCTTGGTTTCGGCCACATAAAAGGTCTGAGAATATTCTCCGCTGCCGCCGGTTCCGGTAAGTTCAATGGTTCCTTCGGCGCCGCCGCGCCATTTACCGTATACAATCACCGGGCGATTGGCAAAAAGGTCGGGAATACCCACCGGTTCAATGTCATAGGTTTCAAAACCACTAACCGTTACGGCGATATCGGTTAATACCGGTGATTGAATGTACTCCCGAAATTTTTGAGCGGCGCCAGGTGCCTCAGAGGGTTTCGTAACCACAAAGGGTTCTCCCAGACCGGCGTTGGCCATACCCTCTATGAGATATCGATTGACACTACTGCCGATACCGAAAGCAAATACATTGGTGTTCTGAAGATTTTTCTGTATCTCCTTAAAAACATCCCCTTCGGCACCGATGTATCCATCGGTGACAACCGCAATCGTGCGGGAAAAGGTTTCGTCACGGGGTATTGAAAACCCTTTTCGCAACGCGGCCGATAGCTCGGTTCCGCCCCCGCCACGCTGTTTGTCGATTAATCGAATGGCTTCGCGAATATTTTTGGTTGTGGCCGGTACAGACGACGAGGCCATTACCCGTGAGCCGCCTGCAAAAAGAATCACGTTGAAGGTATCGGTATCCCTCAGATTTCCGATCAAATCTTTTAGCAGCTTTTTGGATGTGTTTAACGGAAAGCCGTTCATGGATCCGGAAACATCGATTACAAAAATGTATTCCCGTGGCGGAATATCCTCCGGTTCAATCTGCTCCGGTGGCTGTGCCATCAGCAGAAAAAAGTTTTCATCCCCGTCTTCAAACAGCAGGAGTCCCGATTGGATGTCTTTGCCCGCCAGTCGGAACTTCAATATATAATCTCGATCCCCACTAAATGTTACCGGATCGGTCAATGCGATCGTGGCCGCTGAATCACTTTCCCAGTTAATATCGGTTTCGTGAGAGGGGCATGCGATTTCCTGGAGGGCAATTCCGGTTGAAATCTTAACCCCGATATTAAACGCCGTATGCGGTTTACTACCCTTTGGTAGATACGGACTCTTAATCCATCGGTCGGTTTCCGGTGCTTTGGCTTCCAATTGATTTGAGTAGCGAGGACCCACAACGGTTGGGTAGACGAATTCGTAAGTTCCGTCTGTGGGTACAAGCAATTCGGTGTAATGCAGCTCCATATCAATCGTATATCCGGGCATGATATTGGCGACATTCATGCTGAAAACATTGGGTCGCTGTTGTTTTAGTAAAGACGTGTTTTTCCCTGCTTTTTTTGCTTGATCGAATTCAGTTTGTGCGGTTTTGCGCTCCTTGATCTCTGCGGTTATCACCTGCTCACCGATAATCATCGTCATGCCGTGTACCGCTGCGCGAGTAGACGCCGGAAAAACATACCGCGCATTGATGGGCCGGTTACCGTCGTTTGAATATTTTTGCGTAATGCGCACCTCGGCAATAACACCGATGATATTGACGACGACATTGGTTTCTTTCAGGGGGAACCGATCCACGGATGGATCCCCATCTTCAATAAAAAAATAGGGCGAAAGGGTGAGATAATCTTTGGCCCCTTCATATCCGGCGGCTGCCGTTGTAAAAATGACGATAATAAACAGTGAACATGTGAACCATTTCGATACCTTAAACATAAATGCCTCCTTTTTAGTTTTACCTAGATTGAGCGGTTCAGGGTTCAGCACCGCCGCCAGCGGAGCTGGATTCATCACAATAAGAAACGAGGTTTCTCAGACGAGTGTTCGGGGTTAAAAAACCCCCAACAACTTGTATCTGATCACGTATCCGAGGGATCCTGATCAATATTGCGAGCAGTGTCCGTCGGTTTTAACCCTTTAACCTTTACCCTTTATCCTCGAACCCTGAACCTGGAACCTATCAGTTATTAAAACGCACTCGAAGCGCTTCAGAGCGATGGTGGGTTACCACCGTTTTTTGATGATACAGTAGATATGTGAAGAGAGTTTGAAGAAAGTATGAAAAAAGATGGAAAAAGTGAGGGGCAAGATTTCGTAAAAAATTAATAAATTGTTTAAACCATACCGTGGGAGATGGTATAAGGGATATTGAGGTAAATAAAAAATGGCAAAAAAGAATTATTACGCGGTTGCTGTAGGAAGAAAATCCGGTATTTATCACCACTGGTACGGAGCAGATGGGGCGGAAGCTCAAGTTAAAGGGTACCCGAATGCTGTCTTTAGGGGTTTCGCTCTTCGAAATGAAGCCGTGAATTTCTTAGAGAAACACAGAGACCTTCAATCGGATACCCAATTAACATTCGAATCCTCCTCAACGGATATCAGTTACCCGAAGGCTGTTCACAAAAAACCAACCCGATCCGAACGCGTCGTTATCTATACCGATGGTGGGTGTCGCAGGAATCCGGGCCCGGGAGGGTACGGTGTTGTTGTGAAAAAAGGAAAAAAAAAGAAAGAGTTGTCCGGTGGATTCAGATTAACAACCAACAACCGTATGGAATTGTTGGGCTGTATCGTTGGGCTAAGCCAACTGAAAAACCCATCGAAGGTGACCCTGTACAGTGACTCCAAGTACGTGGTTTATGGCATTGACAAGGGATGGGCAAAAAGGTGGCGGGCAAATAATTGGATGAGAACAAAAGAAGAACCCGCAATAAATCCTGATTTATGGGATCAATTGCTCAACCTCTGTAACAAGCATGAGGTGAAGTTTATTTGGGTCAAAGGACACGCAGGCAATCCTGAGAACGAACGGTGTGATCAATTAGCAACTCAAGCCGCCTCTCGGCGTAATTTGCCAACCGATCGTGTTTACGAAGCGAAACAATACGAACGATATGTCTCGGAGTAACATCTCTAAGTTTATACAATTAATCAAGATTATCAGACTTTAACGATATCGTCGGTTATGCCATGCTTATGGAATGATGGGATATTGGGATAATGCTTGATAAGATCGGAAGGAATCAATTTTAAATGGATAGAATTCCTTCACACCCATCATACCATTATTCCAATTTTCCAACATTCCAATTGAGGCCTAGCCCCTTCTTCTGATTGCGCATCCAGCCTCGCTATTTACGGAATCAGCCACATACTACTCAATCGATTTTCATCCCAATCAAATCGTGCTCGCCGATTCCCCAGCAGGCTCAATACCAGCCAGTCTATTGATTCGATTCGACATGCTATCGCCATAAAGTTCTTTCGACCCTTTTCGCTTTCTAAAAGAGTGGGGATTTTATTATGCAGAAAATCGGGTAAACCTGATGATGGCTTATCAACAGGCGTACCGGGAGGTTCGATCGTACAGTAATTGAAGCGACTCGTTAATTTGGTTCCAGCCCATTGGTCGTCGGCGAAGGGATCATCCGTGTGTAATTTTGCGAGTCCTGAGATTCTTAATTGAACTTTCTTTTTGGGATGATAAAAAAGCCAACCGACTTTATTATCAGTACAAATCTCCTGAGCTTTTGTCGCCCTGGCATCCGTGTGACATACGAGAATCCGCTCCGGTAATATGAATTGGCGTAAAATAACAGTGCGCAGACGACAACCGCTTTTTCCTGTGGTTCCTAAAACCGGCCAATGAAAGGGATCATTGAAATGGGTGACGCCGCGTTTAAGCATTGTCCAAACCTCATTCAACACTCTGTCAAGCGTATCCCATTTTCCTTTCTTTTTCTTCATATTATTCTCTTACCATATCATTTCAGCCTAAAAAAATAAATGGCCTACGATGAAAACGAATTATTTGCCACAGAACCACACAGAAAAAACTGATCGGCCACGGGTTGTTTAAGGTTTTTCAACCCGGAACATTGAACCCTGAACCGTTCAACCTATATTTTGCCATCGCTTTTGGGCTTGACGAAAACGGGATTTCCCTGATAACGAGCGAGAAATCACGCAAGCTGTCGTTTATATTTTTTAGGGAAAGGAGGCAACAATGAAAAAGTCAGGTGTTAATGGAATGTTGGTTTCACTCGCCGTTTTTTTGGCTATTTGTCTGGGAGTGGTCTTCGCGTCGGGAGGGACTGTCAAAGCCGAAGTAAATAAATTAACCTTCGCCAGCAGTATGCCCCCCAAAAGCAACCTCGAAGTGGCTTCTCAGAAATTTATCAATATTATCGAAGACAAAACGCAAGGGCGCATTAAAATCACATTCTACGGCGCGGGATCCCTATACAATGCAAAGACAATGATTTCGGCCATTACCAAAAACCAGATCGATATGGGAATTCTGCACGTGGCGCTTGTTGGAAGGCGCTCATCGGTATTGGAATTCATTGGGTCTTTCGGAGCCCAGGGGTGCTGGGACAGCTATGATCACTACTATCGCTTTATCGATAATTCCAGGGTTCGGGAAATTGCTGCACAAGAGTTCGAAAAATATTTCGATAGTAAGATTCTGGCTGCACTCGCTTTTGGTACCGGTTTAGCTGGACGAGCCGACAAGCCCATCCAGGCTGTTTCGGATTATAATGGATTAAAAATGAGGACCTCCGGGACGGCTCAAGCCACCATGTATAAAGCGTTGGGAGCAATTCCAATGAGCTTGAGCGCAAAAGAAATCTACACGGCGCTTCAGCGTGGAACCATTCAGGGCGCTACTTCAGGAGTTTCCCGCTGGCGCAGAAGCAAGCTATACGAAGTTGCCCCCTATCTGACCGTCGATCCGACATTGCCTTTTCTAAGCATGTACCTTGCAATCAATAATAAGAGCTGGGATAAGCTTTCAACTGAGGATCAGAAACTTTTCATCGAAACCGCCAAGGAAATTGAGGCATGGACACGGAAAAATGCGGCCGAGGAACGAAAAGAAGATCTGGCTTTCTTAAAAACAAAGGCCAAAGCTTTGATCGAGCTTTCTCCGGATGAACAAAAGAAGCTGGTTGAGACAGTAAAACCGGTAATGAAGGCTTTTTCTCAAAAACACCTTGACGCGGCGTATGAGGAACTTTGGCGTCTGTTGGAAGAGAGTAAATAGCGTCGAGTTTTTTAGAATTTGAGCGGAATCGGCTAATCCGCCGATCCTAACCCCGGGTTGCCATACGAAAGAAGAAGGCCATCAAAAGGAGACAGGGTTGACAATATCGCAGTCCAACGGTTGGACCAGAGCCGGAAAGACGGTCGATGCTCTGAGTTCCGTCGGCGTATTGGCAGCCGGAACAGTGATGTTAGCGGTTGCGCTGGCCATGTTCTATGAAGCGGTCGCACGGCGATTCTTCGATAGCCCAACCACCTGGGTCATGGCCTTTTCAATTTTGGCCTTTATGTGGTTTGCTTTCCTGTCCACTCCTTATGGAATAAAGGAAGAAAAACACATCTGCTGTGATGTTTTCGTTTCACGGCTGGCGGACCAGACCAGGCAATGGCTCGGTATATTCACAGACGTAACAACACTTCTCTATATTGTTGCGCTCGGTTATTTCGGCTACAGCGCATTCAGTGAGGCATTCGAAATAAAGTCCATGAGTGACGGGCTCATACGCTATCCTCTCTGGATCCTTCGGTTGTCAATGCCTCTGGGTATGGTCCTGAGCCTGCTTCAAACCATTCGAAAAATCCATATTCGGCTGACTGCGATCCGGACATTAAACAAAGATACCGACGCAGAACATAAGAGAAGCATTCCGTTTATTCTTTGTTGCTATTTGGTCACTCTCACCATCGGCATCAGTGTGTTTACAATCAATCAGCCGGTGGGCATCCTGCTCACCGCCCTGGTGGTTCTATTTTGGGGAGTTCCCATTAGCTTCGGGCTTGGTGTCGTGGGACTGATCGGGCTGTTTTTTTTTCACGGCAGCGTTTCGGGACTCAACACACTTCCCATTGTGGCTGAGAACACGACCACAAATTTTGTTCTTCTCGCCATACCGCTTTTTACACTCGGGGGACTTATTCTGTCTCGAAGCGGTCTTGGTGAGGAGATGTATGATGTCAGCAGCAAGTGGCTGGGTTGGCTTCCAGGTGGCCTGGGAGTTGCCACATGCATTACGGGAGGCATTCTCGCAGCAATGATCGGCTCCAGCACAGCAGTAACCGCTATCGTAACGTTAGTGGCCATGAAACCTCTCCTGGCTCGAGGCTATGACAAAAAACTCGTCGTCGGAACGGTGACCGGCAGCAGTCTGGGGCTGATCATCCCGCCAAGCATCGGATTCATTGTTTACGGCTTTCTGACGGACACTTCTGTCGGCGAGTTATTTATGGCGGGATTTGTTCCGGGCATTATGCTGGTGCTGATGTTTAGCCTATATGTCATTATTAATTGCCGGATAACGGGCAAATACCAGACCATTATCTACGGCTGGAGAGAACGATTTTCTTCGCTGAGCAGATCTGTCGTCGTGATACTGGGACCGGTCTTCGTGTTAGGAAGCATTTATACCGGTTTATCGACGCCAACCGAAGCAGGCGCCATTTTGGTCATTTACAGTCTGATCTGTTCCGTCATCTATCGAAAGCTCGACTGGAAGCAGTTCGTTCATTGTCTCATGGAAAGCAGCGCGCTCTCAACGATGATACTCATGATTATGGTCGGCGCGCTGACCATGTCAAATGTCATCACGTTGCTCCAGGTGCCGACGAATCTGACCCAAGCGATCATCTCCTCAGGGTTTCCTTCCTTGATCGTAATTTGCATGCTTGTCCTGGTTTATTTGGTGTTGGGGATGTTTCTGGACGGCGGTTCGATCACGGTACTCACCGTACCGGTGATTGCGCCGATACTTCCTGCCTTGGGGATCGACACGGTCGTATTCGGTGTTATCTTGATGATGTTGATCGAAACCGCCTTGCTCACGCCACCGGTCGGTTTAAATATTTTTACAGTCAAGGGGATCGTAGAAGAACCCCTGTCCTTTATTATAAAAAGCGTCTTTCCCTTTGTTTTGATTCTTGTCGTCGGCGTCATGTTGATGTTTCTGTTTCCCCAACTGGCGCTCTGGTTGCCCTCACAGATGAGGTAAAAAGCACGAGTTTCAGCTCCATAAATGCTGATTGTTGGACTTAGGGGATCAGATAAATTCGATTGGGAATAGCGTTTTGAGTGTTCAGTGTTCAGGGGTTCAGAGTTCAGGAGGGGAGGACGATCAAACGAAATTCTGCGGGTAGGTTTTCGTGCGGGCCTGATAACTCAGGCAGAGCGGTGCTTATGAATGGCAAACAGTTGAACACGTTTTCCATAGGTTTCTCCTTTTTTGTTATATGTTTCTACCCCATTGAGGAGTGGAGGAATTGATACCTTCAACTTTAAAGTCGGGAGGCCAAACGTGGACAAGACGTACATGGATGTAGAGGACCTAAAGGTCTATCAGAGACTCTGTAAGCTACATATTGAAGTATGCGATCTGAGCCATCAATGGCCGCAGGAGGAACGTTATGAACTGGGATCTCAGATACGTCGATCCTCGAACAGTTCTCCAGCACAGTTGGCTGAAAAACATGATGATCGGCACATTCGCAATAAGATTGAAGGTATCAATCGTAGCAGAGGCGAAGCTGGCGAGACTATTCACCACCTGTTCATCGCAAAGCTCAAAGGCTATATTGAACCGACTGTCTACATCTCATATCGAAGCCGTTACAAAGAATGTATCCGTATGCTAAACGGCCTGGAGAAATCACTGGAGAAACACTTGCAGGAGCCAGAGCGCCGGTGGAAAGCATAAGGAGAATCATTCCTCCTGAACTCTGAACACTGAACCTCTGAACACTTACATTGCCTAAGGCATCGAAAAAATGATCAACATTGATTCAAAGTTGATAAACTCGTAAAAAGTCCTATAACCGTCATACCGGACTTGATCCGGCATCCAGAAGTCATTGAATTTACTGGATTCCGGCTGCAGTTTATCCCGTATTTCATACGGGGCCGGAATGACGTAAAAACGTGTTTTTCGACTTTTTGCGAAACCATCAAAGATGAAGGGAATTTTAAATATATTTGGCTATTATTAACGAGGAGAACAATGGATAAATATGACGTGGTGGTGGTGGGATCGGGAACAGGCGGACAAACAGCCGCTTATCATTTGAAAGAAAAAGGGTTGAAAATAGCGGTGGTTGAAAGAAGCGACCGTCCGGGAGGCGTCTGTGCGCAATCCGGCTGCCAACCAAAAAAGTGGTTTTACGAGGTAACTGAAGCAATCGCAAAATCCAGGCACTTAAAAGGAAAAGGGATTGGCACGGCTGCAGATGGTGAATGGTCATCCATTCTTAAACAAAAAAATCGGTTTACATCCCAAATCCCCGAAGGAACCGTGGAAAGCCTGAAAGAGGAAGGCATCGACTTTCTTCCCGGAGACGCCAGATTCCATGATAAAGATGGGCTGGAAGTCGATGGGAGAAGAATAAACGCAACTTTCTACATCTTGGCCACAGGAGCCAGGCCAATGCCGCTGCCGATAGAAGGAAACGAAAATATAATCACCAGCGGTCATTTCCTCGAGCTGAAAAACCTGCCTAAAAGGATCCTTTTTGTCGGGGGAGGATTCATTTCTTTTGAATTCGCACATTTTGCAGCTAGATTGGGGCCGGCAAACAGTCAAATCATCGTTCTTGAAGTCAGCGATCGGCCTTTGAGACAGTTTGATTCGGACATGGTTGATTTATTGGTAAAGGCCTCAAAGGACGAAGGTATTGACGTCCGCACCAACATCCGCATCACATCCGTTGAGAAACGAGCGGCGGGATTCATTGTCGTGACCGATTCGGAAGGTGCAGTCGAGACAGATCTTGTGGTTCATGGCGCCGGAAGAGTGGCGGTTATCGATGAACTCGACTTGGAATCCGGGGGAATAACGTATTCTGAACGAGGGATTATCGTCGATGAAACAATGCAGACATCCAATCCGCAGGTTTTTGCCATCGGTGATTGTGCGGCAACCCCACAGCTTGCACGGGTCGCCGATCATGAGGCCTATGTTGCAGCGGAAAACATCTTAGCAAGACTCAACAGTACCCGCACCAAAACAACCAGGATCGATTACCAGACCGCACCGGCAATCCTATTTACCTATCCCCAATACGCTATCGTGGGTCATACCGAAAACACGCTGAAACAAGCGGGTATCGCATATCGTAAAAGCGTTGCCGAGAATCTCGATTGGCCAACCTACAACCGTATCGGCCTTAAATATGCAGCCTATAAAATTTTGGT
>JAHEHB010000438.1 GCA_024644775.1 Deltaproteobacteria bacterium | reverse complement strand
AGGCAAATTCAAAGATTATCACCACTGTGGATCAGATGTTGGGCGAGACCATTCAAATGAAACGATAACCATCTGATATTTAGGGGGATGGTGGCTTTGTCCACCATCCCGTCTTCGTCATGAATTTGACGACCCGATCACCATATTGACAAAGTTATCCCCGCAATTTCTGAACCGACCTGACCCGTCTCTCCTAAGTACTCTGTTTTGGGACAATTTTCACCGCTTTCAGCCGTTTCTGTCACTTGGCACAAAGGTTGCTGTTATAACGAACAGTCGATGAGTACCTACCGTTTTCGAAAACGGTCTGACAATCGTTCTCAATAGAGAGGATCAATGGATTTAGCAACCATACTTGGCATTGTATCGGCATTTGGACTGGTCTTTATTGCCATTGCCATGGGGGGAGGCGTCGGGCTTTTTATCAATATTCCTTCGCTCATGATCGTTGTAGGAGGGACATTGGGCGCTACCATGATCAACTACCCTCTAAAGGATGTGTTCAAAGCCGTTAGCGTGGTAAAAAACGCTTTTTTTTCGAAGAAAATGTCTACCGATGATATCGTTAAGCGGTTTGTGGATCTTGGCGGTAAAGCCAGAAGAGAAGGGATTCTCGCCCTTGAAGCCGATGTAAAAAACATCGATGACGAGTTTCTCGGCAAAGGGCTTCAGTTATCGGTAGATGGTCTGGAGCCCCAGGCCATTGAGACGATCATGGAGACGGAAGTTGAATTTTTAAGGGAACGCCATCAAATGGGTGCTGAAATATTTTCCACAATGGGAACCTTTGCCCCGGCGCTGGGAATGATCGGTACGTTGATCGGACTCGTTCAGATGCTACAATCCATGGATGATCCCAGCTCCATCGGGCCGTCCATGGCCGTCGCCCTGTTAACGACCTTTTATGGTTCGGTCATGGCAAATCTTATATACATGCCGATTGCGGGAAAACTGCGCACCCGCAGCAAGGAAGAGACTTTAATGAAGGAAATGACTGTTCAAGGGATTATTTCGCTTGCAAAGGGCGAAAATCCGAGAATTCTCGAGCAGAAAATATTAGCATTTATGCCGCCTAAAGAACGCAAATCCAGTTTTTAACAGACGAAACGGATATGGGATCAAAGAAAAAACGCAGCGATGATGTCGCGCCGCCGGATCTGGTTCAAATCATGACCATATCGTTATTTATCATTCTGCTTGCGTTTTTTATTTTGCTAAACACCATTGCCGTTTTTGACGACCAGAAAAAATTGGCGGTGTTGGATTCTCTTTTGGGAAATTTCGGTGCGCTATCCGGTGGAGAGTCCCTTTTGGAGGGAAATGAGGGAACCACTACCCTGCCGCAGGCAAACAAAACTTCCAGTTATGTGGATTTTTCGGATTTTGTAAGCGGAGCTGATGACCTCATTCAACATATTCGTGTTCAATCGGATCATCGGGGGACGGTATTGTCGATTCCAGGAAGTCTTCTGTTTAGTGAATGGGGGGTTAACCTGATACCTTCCGGGGAAACCATCTTAGATCGATTGTGCAAAACGATGGCCAAGAACGATTATCCGGTGGAAATCGTGGGTCATACGGATAATCGTCCGCCCTTGGTTTCTGACGGTGTTTCCAATCGCGAATTGTCCGCACTTCGCGCTATGACTATCCTAAACTATATTCTGCGGCGGGGAGGATTTCGTCAGACCCGTTTCACCGCCTATGGATGGGGCGGGTACCGACCGATTGTCACCAACAGGACCAAGGAAACCAGAGCGCTCAATCGACGAATGGATATCGTTTTTGTGCATGAACGGTCCCCGAAACCGCCGGGCGGTATTTTTACATTTAAAAAATTTTTTTTCAAAGTATTTGACGAGTCCGGATAGACTTTCCGGCAATAAGTAGGCAGCGTAATGGCAGGGAAAAACAGTAAGCAGACACAATCAGACGTGCAGGGGGACCCGAACGGCTGGATGGTCACCTTTGGGGATCTTGTCATGCTGCTGCTTACTTTTTTTGTGTTGCTGCTGACGATGAAATCGATGGATTCCGGTGCGCTTAAGGAGCGATTTAAAGAGGTTCCCGAGACAATGGGCCCTTTGGACTATCGTCATGCCAAACCGGGCGGGTCTCTCATCGACGGTGACTACCTGTACAAACGCTCGGTCATGATTTCCAATAGTCAGACCCTCGCTGAGGTGTTCGATATTTTAGAGGGAATCGAACGGGAAAACGCCGAGGAATTTCATCTGGTGCAACTACGACAAATAACCGAGGTCAACACAGATCAAAGGGGAATCGTAATCGTTATGGAATTTGATCATCTGTTCGATTCCGGAAAGGCCGAGATTCGTCCCGACGGATTCGCCGTCCTGGATTGCATCGGAAGGCTGTTTGGGTACGTTGCAAACGATATTGTCATCATGGGGCACTCAGACAACCAAGCCCTCCACAGAAAAGATTTTAAGTCGAATTTTGAGCTTTCGGTATGCCGTGCGTTAAGTGTTCTATTTTTTTTAACAGATGGGCTTGGCTTGAACGCACAACGCTTCGCCGGGGGGGGGTACGGGGCCCTTCAACCCCGGTATCCAAATGATAGCGAGGAAAACCGATCTAAGAATCGTCGGGTCGAATTTATATTAAAAAAACCAACATAAACAAGGAGCGTACAATGGCAGATAAAATCGAAAACCAAATTGACGAAGAACCGCAGCCGTCTCGGAAATTACCGTTAAAATTGATTCTCATTGTCCTATCTGTCGTTTTACTGGGAGGAGGCGGTTTTGTTGGTTGGACAATGATCCAAGATGAATCAGCCAAGACAACCGGTGACGGCATACTATTGGAAGAAACATCCGAAACGTCTGGTGAGCCGGAGGTGGGGCGGATGTTCCAATTGCAACCTTTTGTCGTCAACCTAAGCGATCCAGGCGGAAAACGATATCTGAAATCTTTAATCGAGCTGGAATTCAACGAAGACTCGGTCCAAAAGGAATTGGACGCTCGATTACCACAAGTGCGGGATGTGATTCTGCTGCATTTGAGCAGTAAGACGATAGAAGACGTACAAAATATCGACGGCAAGATTGAACTTAAAAATTCATTGATTACGCAGGTCAATCAGGTGCTGAAAACAGGAAAGATTATGAATCTTTATTTTACCCAGTTTGTCATCCAGTAAGATCGAGCGATGGGAGATATCCTAACACAACAAGAAGTCGATAGCCTGCTTACGGGGCTGAGTGACGGTAAGGTTGATACGGAAACGGACGTACCGGTGGAACCGGTTGCGGGTGTGCACTCTTATGATTTTTCCAGGCAGGAGAAAGTCATCCGAGGGCGAATGCCGACCTTTGAGGTGATCAACGAGCGCTTTACCCGGGAAATTCGCGCGAATATTTCAAATCTGCTTCACACCAATGTTGATATCGCTACGGAAGCGATGGAGACGGTCAAGTTTTCTGAATTTGGAAGATCCCTTCCGGTTCCCACCAGTTTGCACATATTTCGGATGGAGCCCTTCCGGGGGCATGTACTGCTGGTTTTGGAGAGCCAGCTGGTCTTTAACCTTATCGATACATTTTTTGGTGGACAGGGAGACGGAAAAGCGAAGGTTGACGGAAGGGAGTTTACCGCCATCGAAGATGTCATGATTCGAAAAGTAGTGAATTCTTGCTTGAGGGCGGTGGAAACTGCTTGGGCGCCGGTAGAAAAAATAGAGACGGTCTATGTTCGATCCGAAGTAAATCCAAAGTTTGCAACCATTGTATCACCGACAGATGTCGTAATCGTTGTCAAGTTTGAAGTCGAGTTGGAGCAGAGCACAGGAATTATCTCATTGTGCCTGCCTTATGCCATGATAGAGCCTATCCGAAACCAATTGGCATCCGGTTTTCAGAGTGACGCTCTGGAGGTGGATCATACATGGCAAAAACGTGTAAAAGAAGTTATTTTCGATTCACAGGTTGAGGTGACGGTGCGGCTTGGAACTGCCCAAATCACGGGCGAGCGACTTATTTACTTAAAAGCCGGTGAGGTGATCCAGCTTGATCAGAGTGCCGATGGAACACTCGCCGGTATGGTTGAGGGAGTCAGGAAGTTGAGAGGTTATCCGGGTATCCAGAGGGGATTTCAGGCATTTAAAATACAAGAAAAAGTAGGTATGGGAGGTAAGCATAGACATGGATGACATGGAACAAAACACCGAAGGTGAAACGCAAGCGCCGCCTGAAGAAGATAAACACACACCGGAGACGGATCAGGGAGATCGTGATCTTGATTTTATCCTGGATATTCCTCTGGAGCTGTCTGTGGAGCTCGGCAGAACCAAGATGCTCGTGAATGATCTTCTTCAACTTGGCCAAGGTTCCATCGTGGAGTTGAGTAAACTGGCAGGCGAACCTCTTGAGATCTGTATCAATCAGAAGCTTGTGGCGAGAGGTGAGGCGGTCGTGGTAAATGAAAAGTTTGGCGTCAGGCTGACGGATATCGTGAGCCCCATGGAGCGGGTTAAAAGCCTTGGGTAGAAAGACTTTGGAAGCGTTTTATGAATTCAAATATAGCTGATC
>JAHEHB010000437.1 GCA_024644775.1 Deltaproteobacteria bacterium | reverse complement strand
TGATTCGAATTCCGCCACTTCCACCGGCCCGGGCTGCTTCTACGTAACCGATCTCCTTGAGTGACAATGTGGGACCATGAGCGAGTCGGATAAACCGGGGAGTCAGCGCAACGGCGATTGCGATGATAACCTTAGAGGCGCCGGAGCCTAAAGCGACGATGACGATGAGCCCCATTAACAGCGAGGGTAAAGACAAGAATGCATCGGACATTCTCATGATGACATTTTCTAATACGCCTCCTTTGAAACCAGCAATAATACCCAGAAATGTGCCGACCAATCCGCTAAAGATCACAGACAGTATGCCCACCATTAACGAGGTTCGCGAACCCCAAATGACGCGAGAAAGAATGTCCCTCCCATACTCGTCTGTTCCAAAAAGGTGGGGCGTTTGGGGGGATGCAAAACGATTCAGTATGCTCTGGGATCTGGGATCATAGGGTGTTACCCAGGGGGCAAATAGGGCGACCAGTACGACCGCTATAATGAGAATCGATCCGGCAATCGCTACTTTACTTTCTTTAAATACTGAAAATGCGCGACGTTTTCTTTCCATAATAGCATGTATAATATTTACTCATATCTTATCCTCGGGTCCGCAACACCGTAGGATAAATCTGTTATCAGATTGACAATTGAAATAAAGGTTGCAAATACCACAAGGGTCCCCTGTATGGTCGGGTAGTCCCGATTGTACACAGCCCCAACCAGCAATTTGCCAATGCCGGGTCTGTTAAACACGATTTCTGTAAGGACTGCCGTGCCCAGCGTTACACCGACGTAAACCCCTATCACGGCAATAACCGGGATCAATGCATTTCTCAATGCATGTTTCGAAACGACTTTCATTTCGCGAAGCCCCTTGCTGCGGGCGGTCCGTATATAATCTTCATTCAGGGTTTCAAGCAGTGTGGATCGTGTCATGCGCATGACCATGGATGCATTTACCAATCCTAAACTGAACGCCGGTAGCACCAGATGGTGCAATCTGCTCCCCCAATCACCTGTTTCTCCTCCGCCGATCATTGGGAATAACTCCAGTTTCAAAGAAAAGAGGAGCAATAGCAATATGCCCAAATAAAAGGAGGGAGTGGAAAACCCTAAAAGTGCGCACGTTCGTCCCACATAATCGATTAGTTTGTTCCGCTTTAAGGCGGATACGATCCCGACCGGTATACCGATAACGATGCTGATAATAATTGCGCTGATGGAGAGCTCGATGGAATAAGGGATCATTCGGAGGATCAACTGGGACACCGGTTTACTGTTGCTCAGGGACGTGCCGAGATCTCCCTGGATCAGTTTTCCAAGAAACGAGAGATATTGTACAATAAGGGGTTGATTAAGACCCAGCTGTTCCCGGATTTTTGCCAACGATTCCGCCGATGCGTGTTCTCCCAATATGGCGATTGCCGGATCTCCGGGCAGCAGATGCATGGCAAAGAACACGATGGTGACGATAAACCACAACGTTGGAATCATCCAGAGGATTCTTCTGACGATATATTTGAACAAAGATTTTCTCCTAAGTAGAGGGAAGCGGTTTACGATATATCGTCACTTCCCTCTACTAAGATGCTGAGCTTCGATGACGTTTTTAGGTCTATTGTTTCAGTATTCTGGTCTTCTCGGTAAGGTGATAGCCATAGATCATGCTGTGTATGGGTTTATATCCGAGATCGATGTACGGGTGTCTTGCGAAAACGTAGTGTTGATTTCTTACCGGAACCGCCGGCAAGTCCCTAAGTAATCGCAGTTGGGCCTCTGCATATAATTTTTTTTGAACTTCAAGATCCATTTCATAACGTGCTTTATCGACGTGACTGTCTATGGAGTTATCGGCAACGTTCCCATCTCCATTCGTATCCACTTCCCCATAGTGGGAAAAATTGGTAATGGCTGTCTTTTTGCCCACGATGGAGGCGGAGTGAAAAAACTGGGTCATATAGACACCGGCAATGGGCGTGCGTGTCGCGTTGTACCAAACCAGAGGATTTGCATCTTCGCGAATTTTGGAATGATAGGTGGGATGATCGATGGTTTCTAACTCGACGATGACGCCGACTCTTCGCCATTGCTCCTGTAGCACCGTCATGGGAGTCATATAGCTCCCTTTTTCGCTGACGAGCATCTTGGTTTTAATTCCCTTTGGATAACCGGCTTCAGCCAGTAGTTGTTTGGCTTTATCCGGGTCATATTCGTACCGCAAATCGGCTGGGATATCGTTTTTTTTCAACGCACCAAAAGCGTCCGGCGGTACGTGACTGTACAAAGGCTCTGCAATGGAAGGGCCGAAGAATTTGGCGAATTCTTCACGATTGGTCGCATATGCCAAAGCTTTTCTAACTCTTAAATCATCGAAGGGCTTTCGAGTCATATTTAAGTGAATCCAGCTCGCCGCTCCCATTTGAAAATCCACATCGACGGTCAAGCCCGATTTTTTGGCCATGACAACCCATTTTTCATCCAATTTACCCTGGGCCATATGGATCTCACCCTTTCGCAGGGCGAGGGTTCTGCTGGCGATGTCCGGCATAAAGGGGACGATTATCTGCTCCAAAACAGGTTTTCCGCGCCAATAATCGTCATGTCTCACCAAAATGTACCGATCCTTGGGACGATACTCGCCCACTTGAAAGGGTCCGGTTCCCACGGGTTCTGATTTAAATTGATCACCGAGTTTCTCCCGTGCTTTTTTGCTGACGATGAATCCGCCATGAAAGTTGGTTAACTTCGAGAGAAAGAACGGATCCACGTTATTGAGTTGAAATTTCACCGTGTACGTATCGACGGCCTGAATTTGTTTGATATTCTTATAGTCTTTTGCCCATGGTGCACCTTCTTTGTTGAGCCGATCAAACGTAAATTTGACATCTTCGGCACTAAGTTCACCAAAACCTTGATGAAATTTGATACCTTTACGCAAATAAAACGTCCATGTCTTTCCGTCCTTGGAGGTATCCCACTTCTCAGCCAAGTCGGGTTCTATGGCCTCCAGATTCCCTTCATTGCCGGGAGGATAACGCACCAATGCATTGAACATGGAATAGATCATAAACAGTTCGACGGATGATGTACCGAATGCTGGATCCAGCGAGCGTATATCCCTGCCGGCACTGGCATAAAAGAGCACTTGTTTTTCCGCCAGCTCCTCGGCGGAAAGCGATGCAGGGCCAGCGATGGTAGCGGCCACGGTTATCGCCAATAAGCAAATCAAACATTTTTTAATCATTGTTGCCTCCTTTTCTGGATTTAATGTTTTTACATTTTGTTGTTACCCGAAATAAGCTAATCTTATCGGAATCTTATCGCCGAAAAGGCAAAGAAACGCTATTGTTATTAGATTTCACAGATCACAGCGCTTGTCAACGATTACAGTGTTATGGGTGGGGCTACGTCACAATAGACACATGATTACATGGATTTGTTTAAGTTCGATTGTTTTTCGAAATCATGGAAATTCCAGGCACCAAAAAACAAATACCAAATTTAACTGTCAAGTTATCTATCACGATATGAGTCATTGCGCATGATCGGGGTTTACCACGAAGGACACAAAGCAAAAATTTACATAAATCTTCGTGCAATAAAAACGTCACCTTGACAATGTGTAGATAGGCTGATTAGGTTTCTAAAAAAATATTTGCGACGGGTCGATATTATGTTGAGATTTTTTAAAAAGGAGACTTGGGACAATGGATAGGAGTTGCACGTTTTGCCGGATTGTTAACAAAGAGACCTCCACTATCTTTGTGTATGAAAACGACACCGTTGTCGTGTTTAAGGATATCAACCCTCACGCACCCATTCACCTTTTAATTGTTCCCAAAAAACATATCCGGAGCATCAACGATCTAACAGAAGAAGACCGGGAGATCACCGCTGAAATGTTAATGATTGCAAAGACGATGGCGTGCGAACAGGGTGTTTCAAAATCCGGATACCGTCTATTTTTTAATGTGGAAAGAGGGGGTGGGCAGGTGATTTTTCATCTTCATCTACACCTCATGGGTGGATGGTAGCTTGACAGTTTAGGAGTTTCCTTTTTTATCTAACAATTATGTGACTATACGATTGCCCGTGTTCAATCAAATGATACTGGATACTTGATGCAGGATGCTGGATAAAGCAGCCGGCTGGATTCAAACGTCCAGTATCGAGTATCGAGCATCCAGTATCTGGCCAGCCCAAAGGGCGTTAATTCAATTTGACAAAGCCATTTTTGATGAATGGAACCTAAGGGATGCGGGAAAAATAAAATATCCCATCTACCATATCTATTATATTTTATTTTTTCCGAATCCCTAACCGATCGATTTGGAAAGGACACCTCACATGTTGACTGTTATTCCCTATATTCTTCTCGCAATCGCTGCAGGAGCCTGTCTTCCTACCCAAGCAGGGGTTAACACCCGTTTAAACCTTTGGACGCAACCTCCCATTCTTGCGGCAGCCATTTCCTTCGCGGTGGGAACCTTCAGCTTAATTGCATATTCGTTGGTATTACGAATTCCGATGCCGGACACTTCTGTATTGTCTCGATATCCCTGGTGGA
>JAHEHB010000436.1 GCA_024644775.1 Deltaproteobacteria bacterium | reverse complement strand
TGCTTCCCTCCAATACTCATTGTACATCTCAAAAGTTCCAGCTTCTTTGGTTTCTCTTACCTTGATCTGCCAGGTGTCCATTATTCGAATCAGTGCTTCAGATGGGTTGCGAATAGAAACTATTTCGGCAATGATTTCCTCAGTATCTTTCATGTAAATCGAAAATGCTTCCTGGATGCAGTCTTGGTTGTTCTCCCCGCCACAATCTCCCGGATCACCAAAAGCATATGTTCGCATGGCGGTTGCGATGACCCCAATAGGAATATTGAGAGTAATAACTTCCGCCTCCTGAAGATCTTGCCGTAATTGGTCATTGGTTCGAAGCTTTTCAAGCAAATTACTGCTGTGGGCGTTTGGAGTTTGCCAATCATGGAGGATTATCGATACTCCTAAGTCCTGTTCAAGTATCTTTGAATAACGACTAGTCATGCCCATTGTTATTGATTCACCAAACGCAACGTAATCCCACTCGAGATCCTCTGGTGTTGGAGTTGGTAAGGGAGTGCTTGTTGGCATCGGTGCCGTAGTGACCGTCGGGAGACTCAGCGTTGAGGTCGGTTCTGGTTGAGCGGCGATGCAGGCGGTGAGGAAAAACACAAAACAAAGAGTAAAAATGATCAATCGAATGTTGGAATTATTCCTCGCGTTCATTCTCGACCTCCTAATTGAATGAATTGAGCCTATATTATTTTATCTTCTTTTGATTGAGTAACACCAGCATTACTTGACGAGCAATCGGCTTAAGGCTAAGATCCTAAGCAGAAAACCACCCTCATTTGACACAAAATGAGGAAGAAAGCGGTTCGAGATGGGTTCAATACCGTCCACTAGAACCGTTTGACGATTCAGTCGAACGGTTTTTTGCATCTTTGTGCTTCTATACGAGAGGGAAAATCGAAGGATTGGACATTCCTAAGCTTAAAAATTAGCGCGAAATGGTTCGAGTCCAAAACCCTGTTGTTTGATAATCTTTCAATGCACTAGAAGATGAAATTTGAAAGCAATTCCTATTCATAAAAAAAATATTACGTTCGAGTCGCAACTGGGGCACTTACAAAAAACACGTCTGGGCGTGTTTTTTGTCTATGATTCGCTTCTAAACTAGCCAAAAATTGGACGACTTACCGGATTTTCAACTTGATTCCTAGTGATATAAATTTAGTGCTCACATGGGCGACAGCAGCCTCCAACCGCAGCGAAGCAAAGCGACTGCACGCAACGTTAGTCGCATTTATTATGTTTGAATTGGATCAGGTGTTTTCTTTTTCCTGACAAGATTTTTGGGACCAAAGATGAGGACAACTAACAGGGTTGCAATTCCATATACCCAATAGATATGTGATCGCGCACTACAACACCAAATAATATCTGACTGTACGTTTCCCATACCATGAAACAACATCATTGCTAGCAAATTTCCATTCGTGTTGTTATAAATCCAGGTACGCAGAATAACAGTCAACACGAACCAAAACAACAATTCAAGTATAGAATCCTGCCACCATTGGCCCATTAGTATCAATGGGTAATGCCACAATCCCTCAATGATTCCAAGCACAATCCCAGCAGTGAGTGCATTGAATTTAACTTGTAAGCGAGGCAAAGCATAACCACGCCAGCCAAACTCTTCACTCATCCCACCATTGATAAAAGTGGAAATAATCAGAGGCGGAATAAAAATCCAAATCTGATCTGGGTTTGCCAGCAGAGGATATGTTTGGCCGTTGACCAATTGCCCAACCAAATTTGTTATTAGACGTAGAACTGGCCAGCACAATATGATTACCAGCAGCCACTTCCAATTGATATTCAGGTTCCAGAAACGTTTCCAAAGTGCCTTTACGCCTGCTTTGCCTTCATTCAACCCCGTTAACACAAAAGCTCCAATTGTCGGCCCAAAGGGGGATAGTGCTGCCAAGAAGATGATAAGAATACTGGCGCTGCCGCCAACTTCGACTGCGCGTGAACCTAATCCCTCAGGGACTGTTACCCAACCTGAAAGGAACAATATCCACCACCATATCCAGGTCCATCCAAAGGCAATAAGAAAGAAATAAACTAAGTTCCGACCTTCAAAGGCTTTAGCTTTATAAGCTGGCAATTGGTCAGACATATCATCCTCCTATGTTCCTAGCTGGGTGTAAGTAGAATTCTAATGCATAGTAAATATTATACAGAAAAAAAATGGGTGTCCTTGGAATTTGCTCAGTTAGTTTACACTGGCATTCCTTGACTAGGTTCGCTAATCAGACTAAGATTCTTAGCATAAAACCACCCTCAAATCCCTAAAAATGAGGAAGAAAGCGGTTCAGAACAGGTCCATTCCCCCCAACAATTTAAAAAACCGCCGAATGCGGTTTTTTACCCATTAGAGAGTTGAGCCGAAGTAAAAAGCCACCCCTGGGTCCAGACTTAAAAAATTTATAGATTTAGATAATCCTCGCGCAATGGCGAGAAGCACTCAAGAACGATGGTATCTTCCATGGCTTCGGCACCGTGTCTGGTTCCACCGGGAAAAGACCAACTGTCGCCAGGCAAGGCAATGGCTTCCTCCTCGCCGCTAAAAAATCTTAATTTACCTGAAAGCAGGTAGCCGGTTTGTTCATGCGGATGGTGGTGCTCGGGTATGACAGCGCCCTTTTCCAGCTTTACCTGGGTAAGGTGTGTTTTATCGCCGTGGGCGAGATTCTTGAGCGCGACCCCCTCAATTAAAGGTTTATAATCTTCAGATCCGGCTTTTAAGATCATTTAATTCTCCAAAGTATTTTACAGGTGATTATAGAAGTATCTACTCACAAAGTCTAACATTGCCCATTTTAGGAATTTCGAATTTTCATTTGAAAATGGCAGTATAATCATAATATAAAAAAATAGTGGTTCGGAACAGGTCCAAGACTGCCCATAATCGGAATCCCTCGATGTTGAGGGATTCTTTGCTTTGTTGAAGTTTGTGAAGAAGGGGGAATGGAAAAGTCTGTAGGTATTTACATTTCCCATCCTCTTCTCGAATTCGGGTCTTATTGACATGTGATCGTATTTCAGGTATTCTATCATTGGTGGTTGGTACTACCAACTAGTTGGCAATACCATATTGGTGAAATTGAGTCATCACATGAACACACAAAATATACAAAATTGTGCTTATGCCCATTGGCTCGATGATGGTCTTTTTGAAATAGGGTTAGGGATTCTACTTACAGGGGTTGGTGCATTGCGTGCAATCATCCACTTTGCGGATGAAAAGTCAGCTGCCTATTATTGGCTTTCAGGAGGCTTGTTTTTATTCATGGCTGGGAGTGTATGGGCAGGTCAGCGACTTGGCAAGGTTTTAAAAGAACGAATTACTTATCCACGCACAGGTTTTTTGGCTTTTAAGTCATACAAATTTAATTTCAAAAGAATCCTTGTTTTGATTATATTCGGAGGAATTCTCGGAGGTATTGTAGGCGTGTTGGCCAGTCAGCCAAACCAACAGGAGATTGGAGGTGTCGTTCCAATTACAATGGGTGTTGTGGCTGCACTTGTTCTCGCTTATTCAGCGCAGCGGGTTGAAACAAAACGATTTTATTTTCTGGCAGCCATCTCAATTGGGATTGGCTTAATACTTGGTTTGCTCAGGGTTGGCGTTGTGCTTGGTGTTTCCTATTTCTACCTGAGTATTGGCCTGGCAATGGTGGCGTCGGGGTGTATTGCACTGGTGCAATTTCTCCGTAGTCATGAACCAGTTGATCTGAATGGGGAAATCGAGTGATCGATACCGACACTTTGCAAAATATTCGTGACGTCGATCGGCTTATTCACGAGCCAGCTCGCCTGATGATCCTTTCAATTCTTTACGTGCTCGAAAGTGCTGATTTCCTTTATTTTCTTCGCGAAACCGGGTTGGGAAAGGGCAATCTATCATCCCATCTGACACGATTAGAAAAAGCAGGATACATCACTATAGAAAAGACCTATAAAGGCAAAACTCCTATGACAATTTGCCGGCTTACTAAACCAGGTCAGGTTGCATTTGAGACTTATCGCGAGCAGCTCAAAAGTGTTGTCGAAATGATGTACAAGTAATGATCTTTATATGTGAATCGGGAGGAATGGTGTATTGATATGAGGACGAAAGTGGTTCGAGATGGGTATAGGAGATAATAACCTGGCGTTCCGCGGCATTCGAAAATTAGTCAGAGGATACTTTGGAATAAAAAAGCCTCCCAGGTTATGAGACCTGGGAGGACCTGTACTTTTGTGCCTTCAACAATACTTAGGGAACAACATGGATAATTGTATCGTTGAAATCCTGATTACCCTGGTAAACATCCAGTTCTCCGAGTGGCGAAACAAAATCAATACCATCTATTACCGGGAAATTTAGCCATTGCTGAAAAGATAGGGTGTGGTCACCCGGCTCGAGTTTTCCAAGGCTGAATTCCCAATACGTAATCCAGGTGTTTTCGACATCCCATAAACAACTCGAAACCAAAATATTGCTTTCAACAGGTGTGCTCCAGTAGCTCAATTCACGTTTGAAAGTTTTCTCTAAGGCCACACCGTCAAAATAGATTAC
>JAHEHB010000435.1 GCA_024644775.1 Deltaproteobacteria bacterium | reverse complement strand
GCTCACGGTGGGGAACTGGAAACGTCTATGCTCCTGTATTTGGCGCCTGATCTTGTAAGAAAAGATAAGATAAAGAGTGAAATTCCAAAAACCAACAAACGAGGATCGAAATATCTCTGGATCGATCTCTTTGGTTCGGGACCGATGGGAATGATCGAATGGACCAGTCAATATACGGATAGCGGCGTGATTGGTGAAGCAGAGAAGGGCACTGCAGAAAAAGGAAAGCTCGCCTTTGAAGAAGCAAGTAAAAATCTGGCGCAATTCATTTCCGAGTATCATGCCATGAAAATCGAAAAGCGAACCCGGCACCAGGACAAGGAGCCGACCTTTCCATTATCGTTTCCTACGGATTGAAACAAAAAAGCGGGTATTGAATCGTATCAGATATTTAAATCCATCATCACTTGGTTGATGGAATCGTGGAGGATACCGACGGCTTTGTCGATCTCCTGTTCGCTGATAATGAATGACGGTGTGATCTGGAGATGATCCCCCAAGGTTCCATCCACCATTTCTCCCATTCCGCCAATCACCATTAATTTTCTTTGTAGTGCGGCTTCTACGATTTTTTGGGTCAGGCCGAGATCGTTGGGGAATGGTGCCTTGGTTTCAGGATTTTGGACGAACTCAACGCCGAATAAAAACCCTTTGCCCCTGACATCGCCGACGATGCCGAGGCTTTTGAGTTCTTCGAGCTTCTTTTTGAGATATCCCTCCAAATCGGCGACCCGTTGGACCAGACGATGGGTTTCCACGTATTCGAGTACGGAAAGGCCGATAGCCGCAGAGAGTGGATTCCCCGCATAGGTATATCCTTGGGTGTGAGACGCGGTCCCGCTATCAAATGTTTGATAGACGTTTTTCCCCAGCAGCACCGCTGCCAAAGGTGTGTACCCACCGCCAAGACCTTTACCGGTGACGATGATGTCCGGTCGGATGTCCCAGTGATCAATTCCAAAATTGGTTCCGGTTCGACCAAATCCGGTGATCACTTCATCGGAAATAAAGAGAATGTCGTACCGATCACAAATATCGCGGATGATCGAATAATATTCGGGCGGAGGGGTCACACCGGCGGCCGAAGTCCCGATCACCGGTTCAGCGATAAACGCCGATATGTACCTGGCGCCCTCGTACCGTATCACCCGTTCCAACTCGTGAGCGCAAAAGATGCCGCATTCCGGATACGTTTTTTCATACGGGCATCGGTAGCAGTAAGGCGGGTAAATATGGGGAAAATTCTGAAGGTAGGGTGTATAGAAGTCTCGCCACGAGGGACGTCCGGATGCCGAGAGGGCGCCCAGGGTATTTCCATGATACCCGGTCCAGCGTGCAATGATTCGATACTTTGACTCGTTTCCCCTTTCGAGATGATATTGGCGGGAGAGTTTTATGGCGGTCTCAACGGCTTCAGAACCACCTGAAACAAAAATAACTTTTGACATTCCGTCCGGAGCGAGGTCGATGATTTTTTTTGATAACCGTATCTGCGGCTCGTTGGTAAACGGGGCTGAATAAATAAAACTGGCCCGTTTGGACTGATCTGTCATCGCCTGAATCACTTCAGCCACATCGTAACCGATATTGACGACTGCGATCCCGGCACCGAAATCGAGATATTCGTTTCCCTCGGTATCGTAGAGATGGATCCCTTGTCCACGTTCGATGATGGGGTATACCCGCTTGAGGTTGCGATAGAAAATGCAGTCATTTTTTCTGAGTTCTTCAATATTTAATTGTGCCATTTTCCCTGCGGTCTCCTTCCTTGCGATGTTGATTTTAAATACTGTAACAACTCTTTGAGTGTCAACTGCTATTTCACCTAAAGTGGGGCATAAGAATCACTGGATTGGTTCCAGGATCAAGGTTAAAGGTTAAAGATTCAAGGTTAAAGGATCAAAGTTCACGCCCGCCCTGGCCCGAAAAACAGGGCAGTTTAATCAAAAAAGAAACTTTTGCAATGCATTTTCATATAAGTTTTTCGGGGTTTTTTTAATCCGCCGGCGGCGGGCAAGAGTGTAATTTCCTGGCACTTGGGGCGTTGAGATAATTTCCGATTGATACCCCGTGGTTTGCCGCGGGATAGTTCATCGAGGTCATTCAGATTGCAAATATCCACACACTGGTTTATTTACTCATTCAACTACTGAACGATCTCTGAACCGAGGAGGAATCTCTATGAAAATAAAGGAAATCCGGGCGGTCGGCCTGCGTGGGGCAACTCCCGAAGGAGGATGGAGTGAAGAAATCGAACAAGAGGATTGTGTCCACACGTTAATCGCGGTTATCACAGATGAAGGATTAACCGGATTGGGGAGTGTTTTTACCAGTGATCGTCTTGTTAAAAGCGCTCTCGCCGTATTGGCGCCGCTTTATCGAAACGAAAACGCGCTGGAACCTGAAAGAGTCAGTGAAAAGCTGAGGCAAAACATGTTTTGGCTGGGAAGAGGGGGTACGATCGAACATGCCATCAGCGGAATCGATATCGCGCTTTGGGATCTGCTGGGTAAAGCTGCCGGACAACCGGTGGGACGTTTGCTGGGGGGGCGCTACCGTGATCGGGTAAAACCCTATGCATCACTACTCATGCAAGCGCCGGCTCCTTTAAAAGATCATCTGTTAAAAATCAAGGAACAGGGTTTTCGGGCATTTAAAATGGGTTGGGGGCCCTTTGGTCGTAATGGATTTTCATCGGACGAAGCCATCGTAGGGGCTGCACGAGACGCTGTCGGACCGGATGCGTTGCTGATGGTAGATGCCGGGGGGAGTGATGCTTTCTGGAAACAGGGATATAAGTGGGCTCTGAGAACCTCAAAAATGCTGGCGGATTACGACATCGCTTGGTTTGAAGAACCCCTAAAACCCGATGCCTTACAAGATTATATTCTTCTAAGACAACATGCCCCTGTTCCCATTGCAGGTGGTGAGGTTTTCACGCGGCGACAGGCCTTTCAACCGTGGTTGCAGGCAGGCGCGTTTGATATTGTGCAGCCGGATGTGACGAAAGTAGGGGGTATCAGCGAAGAACGGCGCATCGGATGGATGGCCCAAGAAAACGGCATCCGCTTTATTCCGCATGGATGGAACACGGCCATCGGGTTGGCCGCGGATTTACAACTGGCATCCGCATTTTCAGATACTGACCTGGTTGAATATATTACCGGTTCCCCGTATGTTGATGCGATTGCGGCCGGCGGTTGGCGCCTGGATAATGAGGGTATGTTGTCGATTCCGGATGCACCCGGTCTCGGTGTGACGTTGGACATGGATGCCGTCGCGAAGTATACGGGGGGAGAAGCTTTTATTTCGGGATAATTAAGATTTCTTCTCCGGATATCAGTCCGCTGATGACTTCCATTCGGCCATCGCGCGTGCGTGCACCCAGGCGAACATATCGACGTGTGGGGCCTTGTTTTGTTTTGACGATGACGAAGTCCAGCTGACCGACACGGGTGACTGCATCGTTCGGTACATAGATCTTCTCGGTTTGTCCAATCGGTATCAACAACCGGCCGAACATACCGGGATAGAGGCCACTACTGTCTTTCAAGCTTACTTTAACAAGAAACGTCCGAGATCCGGGATCGGCCGAGGGTACGATTTCATCCACCACTGTCGGAAACTGTTTCCCAAGCGCATCGATTTCCGTGGTTAACGATTGCTCTTTTGCCAGTTTTGACGCGACCGATTCTCTAACGTTGGCTTCCAGTCGAAGGCTCATAGGATCGTACATTCGCAGGACCGGCTCGCCCTGTCGGGCAGTATCACCGGGATCTGCGTATCTCTCAACCACACGACCTGAAATTGGAGCCGTGAGTTTGCTGTAGCTAAGTGCAGTCTTCGCCTCGTCTTCCTGCAGTCTCGACCGCAAAAGATCGGCTTGGGATGTAGATAACGCGGCTTGCACGCGATCGATTTCCGCTTTTGAAACTGCTCCAGGATCCGCTTTGTAGATTCGCTGCACCCGTTTGTTGTCTTTCTCAGCCTGTGTTAGTCTGGCCTTTGCGGCGACTGCCGCCTGACGGGCTTGATCTACCCGGGCCTGGAGCTGACGCGCATCGAGCCGGACGAGCACATCACCCTGTTTTACTTCGTCGCCGGCACGCACGGATATGGATGATACGGTTGCCGTAATCAATGGGGAAATCGCCGTTTCCACTTTTGCCCGAATGGTTCCCGCCGCCATCTCGATGAGAGGTTCTTGTGTCATCTCCACAGAAAACACGTGGCCTTTTTCCGTGGACGGTACGGCGCCACGAAAATCGACCGGGATCTTGGTTTCAAAAAATCCCGCTAAATACGCCATCACGCCTACGAGCAGCGCCAATGCGATTACGATTCCGATTATCTTAAGTGTTACTTTCACGCTTCCACATCCCTTTTCGGAGGTAACCCCTGCCCGGGTTTGTTCCTGTAGACCAAATTGTAAAGCACCGGAATGACAAAAAGTGTAAACATGGTTGACGCTGCGATACCGAAAATAATGGCCCATGCGAGACCGCTAAAAATCGGATCCAGCGTAATAACCAAATTGCCTAGCAACGTCGTTCCTGCGG
>JAHEHB010000434.1 GCA_024644775.1 Deltaproteobacteria bacterium | reverse complement strand
GATCATTTGGTAATTATGGGTCGTGCGGATTACCCCGTATACCTCAATATCCAGAATGGAGAAATTGAAATTCGCGATGCGGATAAGGTCTGGGGGGCGGGTGTCTATGATACACAGGAGATCATTCGAAAGGAGCTTGGCGACGAAGAAACACAAATTCTTTGTATTGGTCCTGCCGGCGAAAATCTCGTAAGGTTCGCAAATGTCATGACCGGTAGAAAAAACGCTGCGGGTCGCACCGGTATGGGTGCAGTTCTCGGTTCAAAGAATCTTAAAGCCATCGCCTGCCGGGGAACATTGGATCTGGAAATCAAGCATCCAAAAGAAGCGTTGGAATACAATAGTAAAATCATCGATCAAGTGATTTCCACAAAGGTATCTCAAATCATGCAGCGGTGGGGAACCAATTTCATCTATGGGGTCACGAACACAACCGGCTTGGTTCGAACCCGGAATTTTCAGTTTAACCAGCTTCCGGACAGTGAAGACATCGAGTGTGAAAACTTAGACAACTATTCCATCGGCATGGACGGCTGTTTTGGATGCCAGGTTCACTGTCGCCACCGGTATTTAATCAAGGAAGGTCCTTACGCCGGCACGTATGCCCAAGGCCCCGAATACACCAGTCAGGGGGCCTTTGGTACCGAGGTGGGGTGTCGCAGCATGAATACAATCCTCGTTGGTAACCACCTGGTAAACGATTACGGCATTGACACGCTTGAAGTGGGAAGCATGATCGGCTGGGCCATGGAATTGTACGAAAAAGGGATCCTGACAGATAAAGATACAAACGGAATTAAACTGGAATGGGGTAATGACGAAGCTGTTCTGGAAATGGTCAAACAAATCGCTTTTCGTGAAGGATTCGGCGATACATTAGCAGAAGGCCCCCTGCGAGCTGTTGAGAAAATTGGTTTGGATAGTTTAAAATACTTAATTCACGTAAAAGGGATGAGTAACCTTCACTCGGACGAGCGCCCGACCCCATCCTTGGCTTTGAACATCGCCGTTTCGTCCAGAGGAGCGGACCATTTGCGGGGTCGGCCTGCCATAGATCTTTACAACTTACCAATGAAGGTACTCGACCAGGTGTATCGGAATCCGGACGGCTATGACGGCCCCCTGACAAATAATTATTCTGAGTATGAGGGCAAATCGCGTATGGTACTCTGGCAGGAGCTGAACTATATGGCCGTGGACTGTTTAGGTGTCTGTAAATACCATACCGTATTTTTAAGCCCCAATCATCCGACCTTCGGCGAATTTGAAAAAATGATAGTTTTAAACACCGGTCTTGAGTTTACTGCATTGGACCTTTGGAACATCGCCAATCGGTGTTACACCATTGAACGGCTGTTTAACATCAGAGAAGGCATGACTCGAAAAGACGACTGGCTGCCGGACCGCTATTTTGATGAATCGACAAAATTGGGATTACCGATGGCAAGGGATAAATGCATTGATCGGGACAAATTCAGGGCCATGATCGATGAATACTATCAACTTCATGAATGGGACAAAAATGGCGTACCCACCAAGAAACTTCTGAAACGACTCGAAATCAAGGAGTGAAATCCATGTCTACAAAAATGCTTGTTGTCGATCCGGAACGATGTACCGGTTGCAGGCTTTGCGAGATTACCTGTTCAGTCACGCATACCGGCGTCAGCAATCCGGCCCGGGCGCGTATTCACATCATCAAATGGGAAAATGAAGGATTTTATATGCCGATGCGATGCCAGCAATGCGAGGATGCACCCTGCATGGCAGTATGCCCTAAAGAAGCAATCTGCCGGGATTCCGAACTGGACCGCGTCATGATCAATTATGATTTGTGCATTGGTTGCAAAATGTGTGTTCCTGCCTGCCCCTTTGGGGCCATGGGGTATGATGCAGATCGAGGCAGCGTGTTTAAATGTGATCTTTGCGACGGCGATCCGCAATGCGTCCGTTTTTGTGACATGAAAGCAGTCGACTATGTGGAAACCTCAAAATATCAGTATCCGCGTATGCGGGAAGCAGCGGAAAACTTCTCCGCACTCATGCGGAAACATGTCGGATAGTATACAGAGGGGAAATTTCGCATGAAAATCATGGTTGAGTTGCTCGGAATACCGACGTTGTCCGGCATTATCGGTAAAACGAAAGAATTGGAAATACCGGGGGAAACCGTTTCGGACCTTATCGCTTTTCTTGAAAAACGCTATGGTTCTAAAGTAACACAAATTCTGCTGGACCCAAAAGGCAACCTGGATAACACGATTCAGGTGATGGTCAATGAAACCGGATTTCTCCCCCGTGAATCCCTCTCCGAAAAAACACTTGAGAACGGTGACACCGTAAGATTTCTTCTACTCGCCGGGGGCGGATAAACCGGATGCCGGCCAGGCGTTCTTCGTTGAAACCCGGCTCTCAGGGTTAGATCAAATCATGAATCGAAAATCGTCATTCAAAAATCGAAAACTACCATGTCTTATTTTCGTGTAAATGACAAATGCAACGGGTGCCTGGCGTGCGTGGAAAATTGTCCGGCATCTGCTTTACGTTTCGAAGATACCGATAACAAAAGAACCCTATCCCATAACATGACGTTGTGTGCCCGCTGTGGTCAATGCTGGCGCATCTGTCCCCAAAAGGCTATCGAATTTCAGCATCTTTTAGTGGGAAATTGGGACCCTGTCGTTACAATGGATATCGTTTGTTGTAAAATTTGCGGGGAACCCCTCTTTACCGTCGATTTTAACAACACGTTACACCGTAAACTCGAGAACTCACCCGATCCCCTTTGTCCAAAACATCGACGGTCCGGTTCGGTCGGTGTTTGGCCCCGGCTCGGACCCGGCAAAAGAAAGCCCGAAAGGAAGACCAAATGATTGTTGGCGACCTAAAACCCATTGAAGAGATCGCTGAAAGCATATCGAACTACCAAAATATATTGATTCTGGGGTGTGGAAGCTGTGTAACGGTATGCCTTTCCGGGGGTGATCGGGAAACACGGCAGTTAGCAAAAGAGCTGTCTCATATCCGATATTTCAAAAAAGATTCACCCGAATATAAACCAACGTGTAAAACCGATACGATTCAACGTCAGTGTGAGCGGGATCTTGTCGAAACCTATCTTCGTATCCCATCTGATACAGAGGCCATATTGTCACTGGCATGTGGCGCCGGCGTGCAAACGATTGCAGACATTCATGATACGCTTCCGGTCATCCCTGCATTGAATACCACCTTTTTAGGTGCAGCCGATGCGCCCGGTGTGTGGGGTGAGAAGTGCAAGGGATGCGGTGATTGCATATTAACGCTAACCGGCGGTATCTGTCCGGTGGGGCGCTGCGCAAAGCGGCTTTTCAACGGTCCGTGCGGTGGATCCCGAAACGAACATTGCGAGGTTCACCAAGAAATACCTTGCGCCTGGGCGCTCATCTACTATCGGCTCAAAAAGCAGAATAAATTGCATCTTCTGACAGAAATTTGTACGCCTCGGGATTGGCGGCCTGGCGGCGCCGCCGGCCCCAGAGAAAGAAAACGAACCGGCATCGCCGGGAGCCCGGGTGATTGTTGCACGTAACCTCGCTGAGCACTATCGAACGGAACGCCGGGATAGTCTGATTACCTTTCTATGGATTATCGTACCGTCAAGTTTCATACGATCGCCGCCGCTGGCCTGAAAAACGGCCAGTTTGATCTGAGACTCTGCGTGGCCGAACAGTGAACCGCAGAACAGCAGAAGATAGCAACCGGCAATCTTTTATCCTATCTTTAAAACGAGCGCGGCTGCAGTATCGCCTGCAGCGCATCCTCCCCAAAGCAAGTATCCCCCACCTGCCGTGACCACTTCTTCGATACCTTCTATAATGCAACGACCCGCTGTCGGAGCCTGGGGATGTCCAAAAATGAGGGAAGATCCATAATTGTTGAATTGATTCGCATCAATTCCCAGTTGTTGAGCAAGATAGAGATCATTTACAGCAAACGGATTATGCGTCTTGATTGCTTTCGCATCCTGAACACGGATCCCGGCCTTTTCCAGTGCCATTTGTACAGCCGGCACGACAGCCATTGCCATAAATCCCTTTTTTGTTCTGGCATATCCGTAAGAAACAATCTGGATCTCCAAACCATCGTCCACGCTGAGTTCTTTTGCTCGATCGCGTGTCGTAACGGCGACCGCACAGTTTCCATCTGCCGGATGGGTCTGGGAGCCAAACGTGTGGATACCATCCGGCAACACAGGCCTCAGCGCTGCCAATCCTTGTGCCGTGCTCTCCATCACGCCTTCGTCTTCTTCCACCAACAGCGTTTTCTTCTTGGACACTCTCACTTCTGCAGGAAACAGGTATCGCTTCTGAAACGCCCGGTCGCTATCCAAAGAATCCCGGTACTGTTCATATCGTCTCAGCGTCAGTGCATCACCCTGCTCTCTTGTAAATCCTGTTTCTTTGGCGACGTTTTCCGCCGTCTGAATCATAGCTCCCTTCGCCCACGGATCCTGATTAAAGTTGTCCATCATCCAATTTTCCGATATCACTTCGGCACCAGGGCCCATGGGATTCGGC
>JAHEHB010000433.1 GCA_024644775.1 Deltaproteobacteria bacterium | reverse complement strand
GAAACAACCCAAACAATAATAGATTGCTCAGATGCCGTAAAAACTGCGTTTCCGACCGAAGCATTTACCATTCACCGGTTGCTCAAACCGAAACCGGATTCACCCTATTTTTACTATCATGCCGAAAATCCGCTGCCCACTGATGTTGTGGTGGTGGACGAAGCGTCTATGGTGGATCTGGCGCTCATGTCTAAACTGGTCCAAGCGGTTCCAAAAGAGGCAAGAATGATTCTTGTGGGTGACAAAGATCAACTGGCCTCGATCGAGGCTGGTTCTGTGCTGGGAGATATGTGTGATCGGGATCGAACCCATGAATTTTCCCCGATTTTTGGAAAAAAAATTGAAACCTTTATGGGGGAAAATTCAGTGATTTCCGAAGAACCGTTTAACCAATCACCCGGTTTGCAGGACTGCATCGTTATCTTGGAGAAAAATTATCGATTCCCCTCCTCAAGCGGAATTTCAAAGTTCAGCCGTTCTGTGAGACGGGGAGACTCGGATGGCGCCGTAAACGTGTTGAAAGATTCCTCCGATACCACCGTTGAATGGCTAAAAGCCGATGCTTCGGATTCGCTTTATCGATTGCTCGCAAAAAAAATTGTCGCAGGATATAGCCCTTACCTGAACACAAAGCATCCCCAAGACGCTTTGGAAAGATTTAATCGATTCAAAATTTTATGCGGTACCAACAGAGGAACACTTGGTGTCGAAGAAATGAATCGGTTTTCGGAATCCGCCTTGAGAACGGCGGGCCTCATCCACCCCGACCATTCCCTCTGGTATAGGGGGAAACCTGTTTTGATCACTCGAAACGACTACCCTCTCGGTTTGTTTAACGGAGATATGGGAATTACGTTACCGGAAGTGTCGGAAGATGCAACAAAACTGGCGGTTTTTTTTCCCGGACCCTCAGATGAGCCGAGGCATATGTTGCCGCATCGTCTCTCCGAGCATGATACGGCATACGCCATGACGATTCACAAAAGCCAGGGGTCTGAATTTGACAACGTACTTCTTTTGTTACCCCCATCAGATTCTCCGGTGTTAACCCGCGAGCTCATATATACGGGTGTGACAAGGGCGCGAAAATCGATCACCATCTGCGGCGCCGAAGCAATCATTCAAACGGCCATATCCCGGAAAATCGATCGTACCTCCGGGCTGAGGGATGCGCTTTGGCAGTAAACAAGTTTGAGTGTTCAGAGTTCAGGGATTCAGTGTTCAGCTAAATCGCCGGCAGAGCCGGATTCATCACAATAAGAAACGAGGTTTCTTAGACGAGTTAGGAAGCAAGAAAGCTTGGACGCTGGAATACTTGGAGGCGAAAAGGCTAGGGGCTGGAAAGCCTTATAGCCTCGAGGCTTCCTGGCCTTCTCGCCTTTAGGTTATTTCTACCGGTGATCCGATTTGGGATTTTACCAGGTTTCTCAGACGAGCACCGCCGCCGGCGGAGCCGGATTCATCACAGTAAGAAACGAGGTTTATCCCAGGAGCGTCGCCGCTGGACAGCACCGGGAGGATCTTCCCTCCTGAACTCTGAACCACTGAACACTCGCATTACCCGAAACGTCGAAACAATGATCAACATTGATTCAAAATTGAAGGGAATTTCAAATATAGTCGGCTATAATCTCCCAGAGAAGAGGGTATCCAGATAAAACCGAGAAATGATATCGATTGTGTCGGAAGAGCGAGTCGGATCTTCGTTTCTGGCCGCCATCTCTTTTCGAATATTGGTTGCTAAAATTTTTCCTAACTCGACACCAAACTGATCAAACGGATTTATGCCCCAGATAAAGGCTTCATAGACTGTTTTTGCCTCATAAAACGCAAGAAGACGGCCGATGTTCTCGGGGGAAAGGGTATTTAATAATAGGGTAGAAGAGGGTCTATTTCCAGAGAACACCTTTGCCGGGTCTTGATCTTCTTTTCCAACAGCCAACGCCATGGGTTGAGAAATTAGATTTGCCCACAATTCCTGATAATTGGTCACTCCCTTTGACCTCGCCTGGTCTTCATCGTACTGAGGCGAAATAACACCGATAAAATCGATGGGAAACGGACGCCCCTGATGTGCCAGCTGAAAGAACGAATGTTGAGCATTTGTACCCGGTTCTCCAAATATGATGGGGCCTGTAGGTATATCTAAAACCTTTCCGTCCTTTGTGACCGATTTTCCGTTGCTTTCCATATTGAGTTGCTGAATGTGAGGTGCCAATTTCGACAGTGGCGTCGCATAGGGAATAATGGCTTGCGTTGAATACCCCATAAAATTGTTGTTCCATAACGATAGTAGCGCCGCAACCAGAGGCAGGTTTTGCCTGATGGATGTATCGGTTGCAAGCTGATCCATTTCTTCCGCGCCTTTCAGAAAGCTTTCGAAGCGATCGTACCCAAGATAGAGGCTTAATGGAACGCCCCCCACTGCCGAAGTGACGCTATACCGTCCTCCGATATAATCGAACATATGAAACGTTTCGAGAACCGGGTTAGACGGGTCGTCGCCAGGACTTCCTTTACTGGTCACGGTAACTAAGTGTTGTGCAGGATCGAGATTTTTCTGTTTCATGAACACGACCGCTTGATTTTCGTTGGCACTGGTTTCCGGTGTTGTGTAGCTCTTAGATATGACGATCCAGAGGGTGGTTTCAGGATCAATTGAGGACACAACCAAACCAAAGTCATGAATATCCACATTCGATAAAAAATGAAGTGTAATTCCTTTGTCTGAAAATGCGGCCAACGCACGGGCAACAAACTCGGTGCCTAGATAAGATCCTCCGATTCCGATGACGACTACGTGTTGAAATCGCTTTCCAGTAGATCCCGTGATTTCTCCGCCGTGAACCTTATCTGTAAATTCACGAATCTGCTTTCTTACTCGATTGATATCCCGCATCACATCTTTACCATCCAACCAGATGGGTAAATCCGAGAAACGTCGAGCAGCGGTGTGCAAAGCGGCTCGATTTTCTGTTGTGTTTGTTTTTTCACCATTTGTCATCGCACGAAACTGATCCGTGATACCTCGGGCTTCAGCAAGCGCAAATAGAAGATCCATGGTTTTTTCGTCGATGCGCTGGCGAGAAAAATCAAAGAAAATACCGCTGCCCTTTAAAGAGAATCTCTTTAGTCGGTCTGCTTCCGTAATGAGATTCTTTAGATGCTTTTCAGGAGATTTCATGACCTCTGCCTGGGATAACAACGCCGTCCAAGCTGGCATATCATTGAGTTTCTGATTGGTCATATTCATTCCCTCATGTTGGGTAAAATATCTAACATAGTCCCCTTTGATACACTCGTATAAAGGGGGCGCCGGGATCTACACGCCACTCAACCCCCTTCGTCCACACCAATGGCGGATCTTCGAAAAGGGCAGAAGACAGAGAACAGAAGACAGAGGGCAGAAGTCAGCACCCAGCCTCGCTCGTCCAGCGGAGGAGTTAAAACTTCCCTCCCCACACTGGTGGGATTGAGGCCTCATAGCTTCCCAGCTTTAACGCCTCCTAGCTTCTCTTGTTTTTGTTCTATACCCGATTTAAGATCCACGAATTACTAACGAAGATCGCCAGCGAATTTTTTTACGTGATACTCCCACTCCCGTGTCTCCAATTCAATCCGTGTCATCGCTTCATCCGGACAGAGAGTGGCTGTTACGTAACCACCCCCCCCTTCGAAATTTATACATTGAGGTGTATCGCTTTTCAATTCAAGTCCCAACCCTCCTTCACCAAAATACGCTTTCATTCTTTTTACTATTTTTTCAGGTACTTGTTTTGATTTTACTTCTAAATTCAACATGGCGGCCTCTCCTCTTGTTTATTTTGGATGATAAATATATCAATTGAATAGAAACAACCATCTCATACTCTCAAGGATAAGATCCTCATCTTGTTTTGCAATAAAATTTTGAAACCTATATACTTTTGGTGCAAGAAACGGCTTCGGACAATACGGATTGGATTTTATCTAAAAATTCACAGTTATTGTGACATCGAGGTAATTTCTGACGTAAATTGCATTCTCTGCACGGGCTCTTGATAAGATATCCGATTTCAAAATCAAGTTTGCATGGAGATGCAGTTCCAAGGGATTTAGAGGGCATTACTTTCATCATAAATTTTATGATATCACAAAATTTATTCGATAAAAAGGTTAAGTTTTTAAGTCGATGTAAATGAGCACTTTTTAATGCCCGGTTGATTTCTTTGCAGCTAATGACTAAAATGGAACCACTATGCTTAAACTTAGGTTGAGCGGTTCAGGATTTAACGTTCCGGGTTGAAAAGCCCTAAACAAGAGAAGCTAAGGGGCGATAAAGCTGGGAGGCTATGAGGCTGGAAGGCTATGAAGTATCAATCCCCCCCGGGGAGCTGGTTGTTGTTTTCTGTCCTCTGTCCCTTGTCGAAGATTCGCCTCTGCCGTGGACGGGGGGACGGGGGGGTGGCTTGGAGTGAATAGATACGATGCGCGTTGGTCTGGGGTATGATATCCACCGGTTGGTAGTGGATCGAAAACTCGTTTTGGGCGGGGAAACCATTCCCTTTGATAAGGGATTGCT
>JAHEHB010000432.1 GCA_024644775.1 Deltaproteobacteria bacterium | reverse complement strand
TGACAGGCTTAACGATATTCACCGCGCCCGATCCCCCGATGGATCGCACTTCGGTGTAATTTTCGGGAGGTCGATCCGGTCTGCCCCCGGGGATGATATATACGCTGGTTTTATTGCCACTATGAATGTATTTTTTTGCGACGCGCTGGATCTCTTCTGTTGTAACCCCATTCACTTTCTCAAGATATGACATTAGGTAACGCCAACCGACTTGTATTTCAAGCGTTGCGAGCGTTCCGGCCAATGCCTCGTTGCTGCGCATTCGATCCAAAAAATCCCGTTGATTGAGTTTCTTAATTCTTTGGAGCTCACGCGGCGAAACCGGCTCGGTTTTGAGTCGTTCCACTTCTTGTAAAAGGATGGTCTCCACCTCTCTGCATGCTTCAAGATAAACTTGCCGTTTCTCTTCTTCGGATAGACCCTCTTTCATGACACCTTCAGGTTCATTCGGCGATCCTCCGAATAAAATCATTCCCCCGTAACGGTTGTCGGGATTGTAAGCCCATGCCTGTGTTGCCAGGCCTTTGTTTACAATGTTTTGGCGCATGCGCGCACTGATCCCGTGGCTTAAAACCATCGTCAGGGCATCCAGCGCATAAAAATCGGTTGTCCCAATCGGTACACCATGAAAACCGATGCGAACCAGTGGTGATCGCGCCCCCTTGAGATAGCGAATACTCTGTCTCGGTCCCTGTTGGGGGGGCTCGTTCGTTACCTCCTCAGGCGATCGCCGGCCTGCGGGATATCGCTCAAAATAAATCCGTGCCAGTCTGTGAACCTCCTCTGCCTTGACATCTCCAACTAAAACACACACCGTATTGGTCGGATTGTAGTATTTTGCATGAAACGCCTTGGCGCTTTCCGTGTTGAAATTCTCCATATCCGTCTTCCAACCAATGACGGGATTTCGGTAGGGATGTGCCGTGTAGGCGGCAGAGTTCAGATCGAGCCACGCAGCTCCGCCGGGGTTATTGATATACCGAAAGGCCCACTCCCGTTGCACAACCTCTTTTTCCACATAAAATTCACGCCAGGATGGTTCAAACAACTGCTCGCTGACGATAGAAAACCATTGTTCCAGCATGTCCGATGGCACCGACATCATATACTGGGTCTGATCCTTGGTGGTAAACGCGTTAACGTTAATGGCACCGTTTTTACCGAGCTGAGATGAAAAGGCTTGCGGGACATATATTTTTTGTACCTCCACCCGAAGTGCGTCCATTTGAGCAAGTTTCTCTTTGATAAGCGCGTCATTGGGTTTTCGTTTTTTTTGTTCAGCCATAACGATTTGATAAGCAGACTCGATCTGTTCCTGGAGTGCTTCATCCGTTTTAACGTCCACCGTTCCAAAGTTTTTGGTTCCCTTAAACATCATATGCTCAAGCATGTGGGCAATTCCGGTTTTACCGGCATCTTCAAGGGCTGATCCGGCCCGGATGGCCAATCGGCAGGCAATCTGAGGTGTTGTGGGCCGCTCGACAATAAGAAATTGCATACCGTTTTTAAGAAAAAACTCTTTGACATGAATCTCGACCGGAGACGCTGCGTCTTCCGCCTGACAACAATTAGCCGCTACCCCCAGCAGAAAAAGTATAAAAATAAACGCCTTGATAAATCGCATGAGGTGTTTCCTCCAATTGTTTGAATTTCTCGATCGCATTATAACATTGATGAATTCATAAAGTTTTTAGTGTTTCGTATTTAGTGTTTTGTTTAAAATGTAGGCGTAATATCAGTTTGTTAGAATACTAAACACCAAACACCAAATACAAAACACTCTCGTAGATAATCACTTTTCTGACTTTCTACGAGATAATCGATTTTAGATATGCATAATACTAATTATGCAATGTACGTATTTCAAGAATTCTTAAGCGATTTATTAGTTTTTTCGGTTTCGGGTAACGATTCCTGTAAAAACAGTGAGACGATAAAGGAAAGGAGGGCCCCTAAAAAGCAAAGCGCAAATATATTCCCATAAGCATGTGTCGTGTAAGCGCCATTGACGGTTCCCGTGCGGTCCAGAATGGCACCCATTACGACTTGAAACATCCCCCCGCTGAAAAATGGAAAGAAATTCACCATTCCCACCGAGGTTCCCGCAATGGATGGATCAAACAGCTCCTTTGAAACGGTGGCAACGATTGGGCCGGGTCCGGTTCCTGCCAGAAACAGAAAGAAAAACATGCCGTACAATGCCATGGATGGAAGTCCTGTGGGAAAAAGGTAAAAAACCGCGAAAACGAGCACCAGCACAAAGCTGCTGCCGACAAGCACCGGTTTTCGTCCAACCCGATCGGCCAGAACACACAGCAAAGGACTCCCCAAAATCAACGAAATGCCAAACATCATCTGGTACGCACTGGCCTCGGACTTACTGAGATGATAAACATGTTGAAGATACGGTACGCTCCACATGCTGCCCATGGCAAACGTTAAACCGATGCTGAAA
Source organism: Deltaproteobacteria bacterium (assembly GCA_024644775.1). Next base: position 2,113 of record JAHEHB010000432.1, on the reverse strand, counting down.
CACACCCAAACGGCCAAAATCCAAAAACGACCCGCTGTCGCTACGTCTCTTACACCTCGAAGCAGTCCATAATTTCCAACGGGTACCGATACGGGGGGTGCTTTCAGATCAGGCCAACCCTTTTCGGAAGGACGATCTCGAACGATCAGATAAACGGCAACGGCCATGATGAGCGTCACCCCGCCAATAGCGACCAATGTCCAATTCCATCCAAGATAGTTACTGAAAAGCGCAAGCGGTGCGCTGGCAATCAAGACACCGATTCCGCCGACTGCCATAAAAATCCCCCCCATGGTGGCCATCTGCCTTGGCGGAAACCACTCTGTGAGCAGCTTGAAATTAGACACGAAAAGGGTCGATACACCGATACCCACCAAAATTCTACCGACAATCGCCCAAGAAATGTTTTCCGCCAACCCCATCAGTGCAGATCCGATTGCTGCAATCAATAAAAACGATGAAACGGTCCTTCTGGGTCCCCAGGAATCTACAAGAAGTCCAACGGGCAACTGCATCAACCCATACGGATAAAAATACGCCGATCCGAGTGTACCCAGCAGGGCGCCTCCAACACCAAACGCCGCCTGCATATCCAACGCAATAACGGCCGGACAAACGCGATGGAAGTATACCCAAAGATAGCTGAGAAAAATGACAAGACAGATCAAATAGCTGTATTGCCTGGATTTTTCGTGTATGTGTCGATTATTTGTCATGTTTCACCCGAAAAGAATATGACGCTGTCATCGTATTTTGGGGCCCTATTGCTGTCAGTCGCTTTAAGCGTTCATAGCAACTTTCCTCAAAATTGGTCAAACAAATGGTTCAAAGGGGGATTTATTGATCCTTTTTCTTTGACACGGCCGTGAGCTTATCTTAATATCTATTGAGCCAATTTCAAAACGTCCCAGTTTGTCCAATCTCTGTGTCAGACAAAAATTTTAATCCTCGAAATACTCAATGTATGCCTGTGGTTAAAATTTCCGTCTTCCTTGACCTTGAAAAAACTGAAACGTTTTGAAACAGGCTCTATCGTTCGAGAATCACCATCCTATTGAAATACCGATGGATGGGTCCCAAAGGATTTGACATGGAAAACGCCAGCGAATTTTATAAACAGCTTGTCGCGCATCTTAAGAATAAAATATCGGTTGTAATCGCAACTGTTATTTCGCGATCCGGTTCAGGTCCCCGAGAGCCCGGAGCAACAATGTTTATCCTGCCTGACGGCCGGAGCGTCGGGACCGTCGGCGGTGGTGCTTTGGAAGCACAGATTGTAAATTCCGCCAAATCTGTATTTAAAAACGCCCTACCTCTCTGTGAAACCATTCTCCTTACAGATGAACATGCATCCAAAGAAGGGATGCTTTGCGGCGGAAAGGTTGAAATTCTGATCACCCACATAGACGCATCGGATGAACTTCCCCAAAAACTCTTTCAAAACATCTTAGACAAACTCGAATATGGCCATCCTGTCGTGTTGATTACATCAATATCCAGGAAAACGGAAGTTGTTCATACAGGCATGGGTTTTATCAGCCGGGACGCCTTTGAACAAGGGGACCTCATCATGTCGGGCGTCGATCAAACAACCATAGAATCTAAGGTCAGTGAGACCGCACCGTCTTTAGAAGGTGACCACACACTTTGCTATTTTTATCAGCCGCTCCATTCACCAGATAAAATCTATATTTTCGGTGCCGGCCACATCGGAAAAGCGCTGGTTCCCATTTGCGTCCATGTGGATTTCTACCCGATTATTGTCGATGACCGAAACGCTTTCGCCAATCGAGATCGATTTCCCGATGCAGCGGATATACAGGTGATTGATACGTATACAGACGCCCTAAAAAACCTTTTTATTGATGAAAACAGTTATCTCGTCATTGTAACCCACGGGCATGTCCATGACCAGACCGTCTTATCTCAAGCGCTCAGAACAAAAGCGAAATATATTGGAATGATCGGCAGCCGAAACAAAAGAAATACGATTTATACCGCATTAAGGGATAGCGGGTTTTCTGACAAGGACTTAGAGCGGGTTCACTGCCCGATCGGTTTGGACATCGGCGCTAAAACCCCTGCTGAAATCGCGGTCAGTATCGTTGCCGAG
>JAHEHB010000091.1:6130-14745 GCA_024644775.1 Deltaproteobacteria bacterium | reverse complement strand
CGTGGCGATGGTAATGACACTGGCCAGTTTGTTCAGCGGCCGTCCGGTCCGCAACGATGTCGGGATGACCGGCGAAGTGACACTTCGCGGTCGAGTACTGCCCGTGGGTGGCATTAAAATGAAGGTGTTGGCCGCACATCGTGCCGGACTGTCAAAGGTGATTCTACCAAAACGGAACGAGAAAGACCTGGACGATTTGCCGGATGAGGTTCGGAATGACATGCAATGTATTTTGGTCGATAGAATTGAAGAGGCCATCAAAGCTGGGTTGTTGCCGAACGAAGCAACTATCAGCATTCCATATCATGACGGTGATCGGGAGTTAGACAGCTTGGAAAAAACTATATCGGAGAAGGATTCACGTTGTCATATAGAACAAAGTTCATGAGTCGGTATAAGCGATTTATTTTGAACATACGGTTGGAATGAAAGGAATCTACAATGCAAAATCAAAACCAAAACGAAAACAGGATTCGACTGATCGTAATGTTAGTCGTTCTCTGGTTGATCATATCGGTCTTAAATGGACTTGGGGGTTCAACGGCCAAGACGATACCTTACAGCGAGTTTGTAAAGTTGGTTAACGAGGGTAAAGTCGCAGAGGTAACCGTCACCGATGACATAATTCAGGGCAGGATGTTTACAGATGAGGCTGGCTCGGAAAATGGTGAGCTTTTTAGAACCACCCGGGTCGATTCGGAGATCTCCAACCTGCTTGAAGAGAACAACGTTGATTACAAAGGTTTTGTGCAGCCAACCTTTTTCAGAAACATATTGTCGTGGATTTTCCCCATATTGATCTTTGCAGGCGTTTGGTATTTTCTGATTAAACGATTGCAGGGACAGCAAACGGGTTTTATGACACTCGGTAAAAACAAGGCAAAGGTTTACATGGATAACGACGTGGAGGTAAGCTTTAAAGACGCCGCGGGTGTTGACGAGGCGAAGCAGGAATTGGTGGAGGTCATCGAATTTTTGAAAGAACCGGAGCGATTTACCCGGGTTGGGGGACAAATTCCCCGGGGAATTCTTTTGGTTGGACCTCCAGGAACCGGAAAAACGCTCTTGGCAAAGGCGGTCGCAGGGGAAAGTAACGTTCCTTTTTTCAATCTGAGCGGTTCGGAGTTTGTGGAGATGTTTGTGGGGTTAGGCGCAGCACGCGTGAGGGATCTGTTTAAACAGGCAAAGGAAAAGGCCCCCTGTATCATCTTTATCGATGAATTGGATGCTCTGGGAAAGGCGAGGGGATTTAACGCAGTGGGGGGACACGACGAAAGAGAGCAGACACTAAACCAGCTGTTGGTTGAAATGGATGGTTTTGATCCGAATATGGGGGTTATTCTGGTAGCGGCCACCAACCGACCGGAAATTCTGGACCCGGCACTGCTGAGACCCGGACGGTTCGATCGACAAATTCTCGTTGACCGACCGGATAAAAAGGGCAGGAAAGAAATTTTAGAGGTGCATATTAAGAAGATCGTCAACGACGGTAGTATCGATTTGGACAAAATAGCCGGGATGACATCGGGAATGGTTGGAGCGGATCTCGCGAATCTCGTGAACGAAGCCGCACTTCTATCGGTAAGAAGAAACAGCGAAAGTGTCGGTATGCAGGATTTTGCCGAAGCAGTCGAGAGAGTTGTTGCCGGCCTTGAAAAGAAAAATCGACTCATTAACCAAGAGGAGAAAGAAATCGTTGCCCATCACGAACTCGGGCATGCGCTGGTCGCCATGTCGTTGACAGGGGCAGATCCGGTACAAAAAATATCGATTATCCCGCGTGGGATCGCGGCGCTGGGTTACACCATGCAGGCACCGACGGAGGATCGCTTCCTGATGAAGAAAACAGAGCTTCTAAACCGAATTGCTACGCTCTTAGGTGGACGCGCGGCCGAAGAGATTGTGTTTGGCGATATCTCTACAGGCGCGCATGACGATCTGTCCCGTGCCACTGATATCGCCCGTAGCATGGTTAAAGAGTATGGCATGAGTAGTCGATTGGGACAGGTATATTTTGCAGGAAACAAGCAAAACAGGTTGCTCAACCCCGTTTCCGAAAACCGAGGTGAATACAGTGATGTGACTGCGGATCTAATCGATAAGGAGGTGCAACAGATCATCGATGAACAGTATGAAAGGGCTATGGGTATTTTGAAGAGCAGGCGTGAAATACTTGATCAAGCCGTAATAAAACTTTTAGAACATGAAGTTATCGAAGGTGACGATCTGGAGACACTATCAGAGTCGGTATCCAATGATGAAAACTGCAGTGAGGCTTCCGAATGTTCAAAAAAACGGATCTCGCTGGCTGCTTAGAGACTTGTTTGCACCATCAAATACAAAAGAAGCTATATTTTAGATTATCAACCTACCACGCGATTGAATTAGTGTAGTGTCAACATATTTAAGTGTTTTTATTACGTTAGAGATGAAAAACCCGTTTATAATGATCAAGGTGACCCGCTCACAGCTTTCCATAAGCCGCGTTGTAAATGCTTCATCCCAGGAGGCTTGGGATTTGTTGACAGATACGCGAAAATGGCGTAAGTGGGGGCCGACGGTAATTGACGCCGATTGCGCTGATCGATACATTCGCAAAGGCGCTTTAGGACGTGTTCAGATTTTGAGTAGGCAATGGCTTCGTTTCGTAATCACTAAATATGAACATGGTCATTATTGGAGCTGGACGGTTGCTTCTGTGACCGCTACCGGCCATCGAGTGGATCATATTGATGAGGGAAGATGCAAGATTTCTTTTGAACTACCTATTTTATGGGCGCCATACATCATTGTTTGTTGGGTTGCGCTCAAACGAATAGCGGGTATGTTGGAAACATCGAAACCAATGGGATCCTTATGAATGCTCTCTACAACTTATTTGCTCATCATTTTTATCCGAAGTTTTATTCACCCAACCCAATAATATCATCCAGAGATATCGTTACTGCCAATCAAAAAAGGGATTTTCGAAATTAATTTAGATAAATGAAATCATCGGTTGTAATGTCCTGCCAATTTGGTTTATAGAACTCATCAATAACTATCACGATACGACTATTTTTCTTAAACATGCAAAAGGAGGCACTATGAAAAAAATTTTTATCATCGTAGGAATCGTCACTGGTTTGACCTTAATCACCGCATCGCTGGGAGTCAGTCGGCCGTTTCGTGTGGGAAAACTGCCTGATGAAGGAAAGAATTTTGGATGCGCAACATGTCATATCAATCCCATGGGCGGTGGCCAGAGGAATCCTTTTGGAAAAGATTATGCAAAAATCGGTTTGAAAGCAGGGGATAAATACACCACGGAACTGGGTGAACTGGATTCTGACGAAGATGGGGCTTCCAATAAACAAGAATTTGCTGCCGGTACAAATCCCGGTGACCCTAAGTCGAAACCATAACATGTGACTCAGAACATTGGTCGAAGGTGCCACCGGGTCTATTGTATGTTGCGTTATACCAGCGTTCCCGGAATAAATTTACCGGGTTCACATCAAAGCAAGCTACAAAGAAAGAAATTGCCACGGTGGCACCAATAACAGTATAAACGGACGAGTAAACCGTCAACCCCTCTCGGAAAATATTAAGCATCAGCAGTGTAGTGAATCACAGCAGCCGGTTCGAGCACCCTAAATGTAAAGGATTCGGTATAGAATAGGTTCACTTTTTTAGGCGTGTGGGTTTCATACCCAACGGCCAAATCCTGTCCCAGTATTAGCTCCAAATCACCGCCGCGCTGGGAAATCATGTAGGCTTCATTTTCAAACTCTCCGCTGAGATACGGACTGAGCAATACAGAGCCCCCCAGCAGATTTTCAGCCTGCATTTTAACGGGATAGCCCTGCAAATGCGCGGACATCCGGCTCCACAGCTTAGGACCCACCACAAACGCGAAAGGACCCTCGATGGACCGCCCGGCAAAAATCGTAATTCCTTCGGCAACTCCTTCCAGCAATTTTTCGGGTGTTGAGCCGATGGTGAGACATTCGTCCCCCGTGCAGATCTTGAGCCCCTTGATATTCGCCTCAGCCAAACCGTGGTAGACGACTTTTTCCTCGAAAAGGGCGATTTTTTTTGCGGCTTCTTCTAAATTGGTAAGATCGACGTCTTTGGCGCCGCGTACCACATTATCCATTTCATTGATGTCCAATTCAAACGGGATCCGGGTTTCCACAAGATGATGGATCTTGTGGATTCCACAGGACAGGCCCCCTTCTGGTTGCTTTTTCGGATAATCCAAACGCCCTTCAGGAACGCCGGGGAAATCGGTCCCCATGGGTCCTGTTACATCCACGACCTTTCGGGCCGAAAGAATAGCAGTTAGACTGCGGGTGGCTTGGACATCGATTTCCGCCCATGCTTCTGCGGGAATCGGGGCAAGTTCTCTTTTTAAGATATCCACTTCTTTTCTCCTTTCATAAAGATTTATTTTTTTAGGCTCCCGATACCAAGACCATGGGCAGTAGCCTGCGCGGCGGCGGGTTTTGAAATCGACGCCTGGGAAACTTTTGACGAACCGGAGCCGCGGGTGGCAGTGGTCTTCGGTACTTCCGGCAATACAACCCCTAACAGTTTGTCTTTTGCTTCTTCAAATAATTTTCCGAGGGCATTGAGATCCCCCTCTGAAAACAGTTGTTGTGCCATGGGGAATATCTCCATCTCTTCTTCATCGAGGTGATGGGTGGTGTACTCCCCTAGTCCCTCGACTTTTATGGGAAATCTTTCGTGTTCTCGCGGAAAGGTTTCGGAGTCCTTAATAATCAATTCGATAATATGATGCTCATTTACGGCTTCCAATGCGTCGTGCTGGGCTTCTTTTATCTCTTCAAGAAGATCGTAAAAATATTTCTCTTCCATGGTGTGATGCACGATCAAATGACGAATAAATTCTTTAAACATGTCAGGATTGTTCTCAGACTGCTGGTAGAGCTGCCTGAGGACAGTGTGATGCGCAACGAGCGCATTAATGATGTTCATATTTCCTCCTTATTTTGATGTTAAATACCAAGAAACAAATTGAAAAATGTTGGATTACTGATATAAGGGACGATCATTTGAATAAACCTTGAAACACCCTGCGGGTGTTTCAAGGTTTACGTGTTTATTACTGTCAGATCAATTTTTCTGGATTACACAGATTTTCAGATTTCACCGCGCTGCGGCCACAGTTTTTGCAAAAAAACTGCGCCGGGCGTATCAATTGTATATAGTTTTCTGTATTGGTTTCGATATAATTCTCTTCTTGAAGAGCACACAGTGTCTTTTCGCTGGTATCGCTCATGAGTCACTCCTTTCGAATTTTGACGTTAGTTATTGCTTCAACAAACGTGAATATATAAACTCGATGAATATTATTCTCCGGTGTGATGTTGTCAAGTAAAGGCCATTCCCGAAGCACCATGACGCCGTTAACTTTGAAACGCTCCCTCGTCATCCAGCGGCTGCCGTCTGGAGCTACAAAGCCGATGGCGTCACCGATGTCTTCGAGCCGACCCTTGCGACGGAGGGCTATGATTTGCTCCCTGCACCGGTTATAAATGCAACGTGTAGATGTTGTATTATTTACAACGTCGCCTCTTCTATGATCTACATTAAATTAATTCGTTAGCTAAAACTGACATCACCATGGTATGATTGCGGAGAGGTAAAATCAATAATAAAGTGATGGTAGTAAAATGGTAGTAAAAAACACCTATTGCATCAAAACGAAAGGAGGGCATCATGTATTAAAAGCAGGTTAATTGGAAGCGTGAGTAAAAGGCTTGGCTTCATACTTCAGGTATAGATCTTAAAACGAAAAAACGCGAATCGACGAAAGGGTGAATCGTTGATTATTCTTCAAACATGTCTTACGATTAAGGTAATTGGGCCATATCAGATCGTACCATAATTTATCGAACAACCCTCAATGATGTAATGGGAGAAATGATGAGTATTTTTCAAGTGTTAATAGTGTATATCATCGGCGTTATAGCGATTTTACCTGTAAATGCGCAAGCCTCTGAAGACGATCCTGTCGATCAGATGAAAAAAGGTGGTTCTATCTTGATGATCCGCCATGCTCTCGCACCCGGCACCGGCGATCCGCCAGATTTTCAGATTGGAGATTGCACCACCCAGCGTAATTTGGATGATCGCGGTCGGGCTCAAGCGAAAGCCATCGGAGGCTGGCTCCGATCCAAAGGAATTCAACAAGCGAAGGTATATTCCAGTCAATGGTGCCGTTGTTTAGAGACCGCAAAGCTGATGGATCTCGGCATTGTAGCGGAGCTGCCTGCGTTGAATTCTTTCTTTGACCGACCACAGGATCGAGAATCGAATATCAAGGCTTTGCGGACCTTCATCTCAAAACAGCCGATAGACGGCGAATTGATGATACTCGTTACGCACTTTGTAACGATCTCGGAAATTGCTCAACAGACCGTGTCATCCGGTGAGGGAGTTGTTTTAAAACTTACAGAACGCGGTATGCCGGAGGTCGTTGGCCGGCTGAGATTCGGGTTTTAGCCGCAAATTTCATTGCTTCAGCGTAAAGATACTTGATCCAGAAGCTATATTCTCTGAAAGATTATCTTTTAAATCCAGTTCAATGGTATACCTTCCTTCCGTCATCCCCGCTACGGTGTTTAGATTGACCCTTAAAAACATCTCATCTATATTATATTTTTCCTGGTAGTTTTTGTGTTCGTTATATAAGTCCTGGTCCAGCAGGATGTCTCCGTTAGGCGCCTTTACTCGGAGATGTAGCTTAATCCACACTTCCTTCGTTCCGTCAGGGTTTGGATTGTAACTTACGCCGCCCAAATTCATGTAGATCCAGACCGTTTTGCCAGGTTTATATGTTGCCTGGGGCTGCTCGTTATACGCCATGTAACCTTTCGGATTTTTTGAACAGAAGACGATATTGGAGAGCTCTAGTTTCCCGGCTGTTGTCTTCTCAGCTGATTTTGAAGCGTTATCGTCCTCGGAAGGCTTTTGACTTTCCCCACTGCGGTCAACGTTATCGGCCCCCTGTTCGATCCTTACCTTTATGTCTCCTTTTCCGTAGACGCCGAAACTGACTGATTTGATCTCTGCGTCTGCTGGAAAATCCCAAGATTTCTCTTCGCCGGGTTTAAGAGCAAACTTGAGTTCTTTGATTTTTTCTCTTTTGGTTCCCTTGTAAAGCGAAAATTTCCCTTTGGATTCCAATCGAAAACGCGAATCCCCCTTAATGATGATCATAAGATCCCGGCCAGGTTGAACAATTTTCTCAATGCTTGTAAAATCCACATCCCGGCCCTCACCTTTGAGAGAAAATACATCCACCTTTATCGCCGGCTGGGTTTTTGTGAGCTTTCCAACCTTTGCAACTTCCTTTTTCGTGTATCCGGGTCGCACTTTAAACATGGCTACGTCCACTGGACCTTCGTGAATGTTTTTCACTTCGGCAGTGCTACCTCCTTCCCCATGATATACAATTTTAACCGGGTACTGGAGTTCCTTGGCAATCCACTGGCTTATTGTGACTGTGTCTGTGCCCTTTGCAAAATACTGATACTTATCGCAGGGGCGACCGTTCACAGTCTCAGTATCCGTGAGCTTCTTTTCTGCCCCTATTATCATATCGTTGTCAGGCTCCAGTATGCTCAAATTTTTCGGGACCTCTATATAGATTTTCTCATCCGGAAACATAACGATGGAAGACGGTTTTTCCTGATCAGTAATGATGATTCCCAGCTCGGGACCTTCCAGGACCTCAATGCATATCATGTTTTCTTTGACATAGATTTTTCCCTCATTGGTTACACGCTGCCTGGTGTTAAACCAGTCTGCTGTAAATTCTGCCGCCTGAATCGGAACATAGAAAAGAAACAGCGTCAATGTCACAAACATTACGGTGATATATCCAAGAATCATCTTTTGCATAGTGCCTCCTTTCCCTCCCTGCATGTAGTGGATTATCTCATTGCAGGTTATACAGTTACTTCGTGATTCTATATCTCATTCCAAGCTTTACGCTGCCGCTTAACAAAAGGAAATTTCTATACATTTGACTTATGGCCCCCCCACTTAAAAGACAGCCTCAATGGTCTTCGTCTTTCCAGACTCTATTGTGAGGCCCTTTAACTCCTTGACTGATTTAGTGGAACTATCCTTGACCTCGATATCATAGACACCGGGAAGCAACTTGAACGAGGCGGGTCTTTTCTCGGTCGAATGCTTGTAAGTCAGATGTTTTTTCTCCCCGGGTCGGTAGATATATACCCAAGCATTGAAAAGCTTGCCTGCTTTGACCGGGGAAACCTCAAGGAATCCCTCACCTGTGAACTCGACGATTTTTTCCAGGGTTTCACCGGCCTTGACCTCCAGGCCCTTAACATTAACCACCGGTTTTTCAGGAACCGAGTCGTCTGTCACCTTGATATCATAGACACCGGGAAGCAACTTGAACGAGGCGGGTCTTTTCTCGGTCGAATGCTTGTAAGTCAGATGTTTTTTTTCCCCGGGCCGGTAGATATATACCCAAGCATTGAAAAGCTTGCCTGCTTTGACCGGGGAAACCTCAAGGAATCCCTCACCTGTGAACTCGACGATTTTTTCCAGGGTTTCACCGGCCTTGACCTCCAGGC
>JAHEHB010000091.1:0-6030 GCA_024644775.1 Deltaproteobacteria bacterium | reverse complement strand
AGTCGTCTGTCACCTTGATATCATAGACACCGGGAAGCAACTTGAACGAGGCGGGTCTTTTCTCGGTCGAATGCTTGTAAGTCAGATGTTTTTTTTCCCCGGGCCGGTAGATATATACCCAGGCTTTAAATGGTTTGCCCTCTTTTGTCGCCATGACCTTGAGATAACTTGCGGAGAATTCGGCTGTCTTCTCAACGGTCTTTCCGGCCTCGATTTGAACACCGGGAAACGTTACGCTCGGTTTGCCCTGGAGTTCGTTGTCCGTTACCCTGATGGTATAAACGCCCGGTTTGAGCCTGATTGTCACAGGTTTTTCGATATTGGTCGATGAGGTTGCCGTTTTTACCCGTGTTTCCTTTTCGGGAATGAGCACTTCGATGTGGGCATCGATTGCTTTGCCATTCCTCAGCGTTGTCACCTTCAGAAACCCCACAGTCTGGGTTTCTTGGACCACCTGGTTCGCCGCCATCTGGAATTCGCCTGCGTTCTTGGCTGCATAGTACAGCCCGCCACCTGTCTCGGCAATACACTCCAATTGCTTTCGTTCCTCGTCGGTCACGTCAAAACCTATAACGTGCATGACGAACCGAACACCACTCTGTTTGAGGTCCTTGACCAGTGCGCAGGGGTCTCCCTCACAGGTTTCTTTGCCGTCTGAAACGAGGATAATTGTCGTCTCATCCTCTAAGGCCTTTAGCTTCTCGATCGTCAATTTAACGGACAGGGTGATCGGTGTTTTGCCCTTGGGGCTGAGGGCTTTGATCTTTTTTATCAGCACCGCCTTCTCGAGCGTGCTGAGCGCAACGAGCTCTTCAACGTCGTTGCAGTCCCCCTTGCGCCGGTGACCGTAAGCTACCAAACCAACATTCAAGTCCTGGGGCAAATCCTCGATGAGGCCTGTTAGTACCTCCTTTGCAATGGTTATTTTGGCCTTCCCCTCCACCTGGCCCCACATGCTTCCCGAGCCGTCAAGGATGAACATCAGATTGCCTGATGGTGCTTTTGCCGCCCCGGCGATTCCAGCCAGCAGTATGACAATGCCAAAGGCAAAAAAAGAAGCGGATAACAGCAACCATGTGGCTTTTGCGCGATTTCTCATCGTCTACCTCCTTTGGTTAGTGTGTGTGGCCGAATTTAGAGACAATACAATGACAATCAGATCACCAATCGATTAGAATAAAAATTTCAGCGTGAAATCATTGCATTTGTCAAATTTCACATCAAAGCCTGATTAGGGAGGGAAAGAAAAGATAAGAATCTGTTTTTTCAACGCCTAACAGATGAAAATTGCAAATTGTGTATCAGCTTCGGTCCAACCTATCGATGCGTCAGTTAGACGGAAACCATATTCATTCGGATAACGAAAGCGGACTTTGTTGTCAAGATGAATTTATTAAGAAAAGGTTAACTTCAAATGTTACGGGGCTCGACCGGTATCCACACTTCATTGCGTCGCAGAAACCACGGCATAAACGGTGGATTGTAACGTGCAAAAATCGGCTCGCCGGCAGGTACTAAACTTTTTTGACGAATCCAATCCTCCAAGCGCCCCTTCTTTTCTTCGTAACGATCCCGGCTCCACGTACCGGAATACCGGACGACGGCCGCTAAACGGCCCCGAACCTCCTTCAATTTCACCTGATCGTCTATAGGTTCGGGTAACGTCTCCAATGTATATTTTGACGGCATAACAAAAGCAATTCGCCACTTTCCCTCAATGCGTTCTTGGTTCACCGGAGCGGTCATGGCGATTTTTTCCGGATTCGACTCCTGGGATACCGGAGATGTCATGGCGATTTCCTGTTTCGTGCGGTTGCTGCCGGAAATGTAATTGAACAAACGCCGAAATCCCTCGTTTCCCACCGCTTTAAAATTCCCTTCTACGGTGGTCTCCGCAACGATGTATGTATCGTACTGTCGAAGTTCAAAACGACCGTCTTTTTCCAATACGTTGTACGGTAATTTTTCAATCGCCACAGCTGTCTCCGCGAATAGTAAACCTATGATAATAACAGTGATAAGTGCCAAAACCGTGCGGTATTTTCTAAAAACCATTTCCATCACCCCGTTTGATAGGTGTATAGTGGATTGTTCCTACAGCTTACTGTAATCCCATCAATCGTCGTATGGCATAAGCCAGCAACAACACGCCTGACAGGCCACTGATCCAAAGTCCAATAAACCACAACCATTGTTTTTGTTTTTTAGTAAGCGGTCTCATGGGACGTTTTACCTCTGAAGATATAGTAGCAGTAACCGGTGTAGGCAAGAACCACCGGTAGCATAATAATGGTACCGATCAGCAAAAGCGATTGAGATTCCGGTGCGGCCGCCGCTTGCCAAATTGTGATTTTGAAAGGGACGATATAGGGCCACAGGCTGATACCCAAACCGATATAGTTCATAAAAAACAGTCCAAAACTTGAAAAAAAAGGACGATATTCCCTCTGAGTATGCAAATCACGCCAAATGGCAACCAACAGGCCGAAAGACAGCAGCGGCATTGGCAATAGGAAAAAGAAATTCGGTAAACTAAACCACAAGTTTTTCACGGCGTTATTCATAAGTGGCATGCTCAAGCTCACCAATCCCATAAAGAACGCCACATAGAAAAGGACATATCCGGCGCACTTTCGTGCCCATTTCTGTGTGATATCGTCGGTTTTCATCACCAGCCAAGTGGACCCCAGTAGCGCGTAACCGCATACCAGAGCCACGCCCGTCATCACACTGAACGCATTCAGCCAATCAAACCCACCGCCTGCAAAGCTCCTCCCCTCAACTACTACGCCTTGTACAAATCCGCCGAGGATCATGCCCTGCATAAACGTTGCTGCAAGGGAGCCGAAATGGAAGGCGTAATCCCACAATTTACGCGATTTATCAGTGGCCTTGAATCGAAACTCAAAGGCCACGCCGCGGAAAATCAGTCCCAGCAACATGAGGATGATCGGAATGTAGAAAGCCGGCATGAGAATGGCGTATGCCAATGGAAACGCCGCGAATAGCCCGCCGCCGCCAAGCACCAGCCATGTCTCGTTGCCGTCCCAAAAGGGAGCGATGGAATTCATCATTCGATCACGGCACTGATCAGACGGGGCAAACGGAAAAAGAATACCAATACCAAGATCAAAACCATCCAGCAAAACGTACAGAAAGATTGCAGTGGCTATTATGCTGTACCAAATGAGTGGAAGGTTCAGGAAATTTTCAAAACTAAACATGCTCGCCTCCTGTTTCAGAAACGAAATCTGTTACAAGGGGCGGCTTTTTTACCCCATGCGTACCATAAGCGTTTTCCGATATAACCGGACCCTTGCCGATCAGTCTCAAAATGTAATAACTCCCTGCACCAAACACAAAAACATAGGTTAAGATAAATGCCAATAGGGATAGTGCGATATGCGAACCCATCACCGGCGCCACTGCGTCTGCGGTACGTATTACCCCATAAGCCACGTAGGGTTGTCGACCGATTTCGGTTACAAACCACCCGGCGAGCACGGCGATGAATCCTGACGGTGTCATGGCCATACACCACAATTGAAACCATCTTGTTTCAAATAATTTTTTGCGGAAATAGAGTACAACGGCTATCACACCGGTGAACACCATCATCAAACCGATACCGACCATGATGCGGAAGGACCAAAATATCCAAGCAACGGAGGGGCGTTGGTCTTTTGACCATTCCTTTAACCCTTTCACCTCACCATTTAGGTCGTGCGTTAGGATTAGACTCGATAGTTTCGGAATTTCAATGGCGTATTTGGTCTTTTCCTCCACTTCATCGGGCCAACCGAACAGCTTCAATGCGGCGCCGCGCTGGGTTTCCCATAAACCTTCCATGGCAGCCACTTTAACCGGCTGATGTTCCAGCGTATTCAACCCTTGTAAGTCTCCGATTACCGCCTGCAATGGGGCAACAAATATTGCCATAAGCATGGCCATTCCAAACATCACCTTTGCATGTTTGACATGACGTTTTCTCCAAAGATAGAAGGCGCCGATCCCGCCAACGGTAAACGCCGTCGTCAGGTAAGCTGCAGTAACCATATGCATAAAACGATAGGGAAAAGATGGGTTAAAGATGATTTCCAGCCAATCAGTCGGATATAACAGTCCGTTTTCACCCATACGATATCCCTGTGGCGTCTGCATCCAACTATTGGCCGATAGAATCCAGAATGCGGATACCACCGTACCGAACGCTACGGTTACCGTGGAGGCGAAATGCATCCTACGGCTTACACGATTCCAGCCAAACAGCATGACACCGAGAAAGGATGCTTCCAGGAAAAAAGCAGTCAGCACTTCAAAACCCAGCAAAGGGCCGATCACGTTTCCGACTTTGTCGGAGAACACCGACCAGTTTGTGCCGAATTGATAAGACATCACCACACCGGATACGACTCCCATGCCGAAAGTGACCGCGAAAATTTTTACCCACATGCGGTAAATTTCTTCGTAAATTCTATTACCGGTTTTGAGCCACCGCCACTCCACCACTGCCAACCAGCTGGCAAGACCGATGGTAAACGCCGGAAATATGATGTGAAAGGCCACTGTAAACGCGAACTGAATGCGTGCCAGCAAAACAGTGTCAAAACTCTCCATCATGAATGTACCTTTCAATCTTTATTTTAGACATAAATTAGACATTTTCTAGCCAGATAAGAAAGTTAAGGCGAAGTTGATATATGTCAAGTCACCAGGTTGTCCTGGAATTGCGGTATTAGAAACATTTTTGAAGATGGTGGCAGGGTCTAAATTTATTTGTCGTCCGTTAGAGCGTTGTCGGTTCACATAAAACCTTAAACCGGTTTGTCGGCAACAAACCAACCATAGAGGTCAAACATTTGATCCGATAAATTGAGTATCATCGTTTGTTCGAATTGAGATAAATATAATCCGCATCTTCGATGTCAACGGTGTCGCTGTCGATGCTTCCGGGTACTTCGGGCAGGATCACTCCAAAGGGGATATTCGTCCGCCTCTGTATCTGGTATGGAATTGCCTGCTTGCGCACATGACCGGTGCCGGCAAGGATTACCATCACGCGGTTCGGATTCGCCTTCAAATACACAAGGGAGTTGACCGCCATTGCATTGTCCCAGACCAACTGCGCTTCACAAAAGTAAAGAAAACCCATGTTACTGTGTCCGTGACCACCGTATGCCCTTCGGATGAATTCCATGTACTCTTGATCGACCTGACAGACCACATCCCCGAGTTTCTTTTTTTGAGCGTCATTCAGCGATTGAAAACCTCCACGGGCGACTTGCCGGGTGATTTCTCTGGAGACGTTCAGCCCTACCATGGGAATATGGTTACTCCTGGCATACAGAAAAATGTCCCGGTAAAGCGGCCAGTCATAGTTCCAGTTGTCGTAAAAGATACCCCGAAACTCATTTTCGCTTGTCCCACCGGACACCCAGCGGTCCAGTTCTTTTTGACTGTCACTGCGAAACATCTCCAGTCCTACAGCTATCTTTACGTCTGTTTCGTTCAACATCCGAATAACCTCCAGTTGAGCCTGATGATGACTTGCGGTGGTGTGGTGCTCGCCGACGAGAATGATGCGTTTCTGTTTCAGTTTCGATACTAACGATGGAACATCTGTCACCTGATTCTGCTGGATGTCGTAGAAGCGAGGACCGGTATTCGTTTGACTCCCGAAACAATATGTGGAAGTAAAAATCAAAGAAAATAAAACGACAATGGGTTGTAAATGTTTTCTGTTCATTCATTGACTCCGTATGTATCGGTTTGAAAGCATGAGTTGTTTGTTCGACCATTTGATGATCAGCGGAGAGGATTGCGTGGGCCAAACGCCCTTTATCAGGTTCCGACCACCCTGAAATACCAGGTAACTGTACCTTCCATAGTGGGTGATTTTGCGAGAAACGATATCGACCGTATCTATCGACAGGGGGAGCAATATCGCCAGGCGTCGGTTGGGATTGCCGGGATGTTCAAAAACTCCGAAAAAAACGTCCGCGGGATCGGAAAATGATTTACCGTCTACGT
>JAHEHB010000431.1 GCA_024644775.1 Deltaproteobacteria bacterium | reverse complement strand
AAATTTTTTCTACTTTACTTGCATCCGATTTTCCATTAACGTTCAAACCAGCCTCATCAGTGAACGACAACAGTTGTACATGAATCTAAACCACTTTCCCGAAACGGAGGAAACACCATGGCGCCTGAGTGGATAAAAAATTCTCCGGCAGCCGAAGTAATGGCGGCCGTCGATGTGGACCGTATGTGGCAGACCCTTGAATACTTCTCAACGCTCAACAGAGATTCCGGCAAAGCCGACGAGCACAAGGCTTGCCAGTATATAGCAGAACAACTCTCAGCCGCCGGTGTACCCCATGATCTCTATGAGTTCGAAGCATATCTGAGCCATCCCCGGTCGGCAGGCCTGACCATTTACCATCCCCGGTATCAAGAGTTCCAGACCCTCACCCATTCTTTTTCCGGAAACACACCCCCTCAGGGTGTTGCCGGAGAATTGGTATTCATTGGATCGCCGGAGTTCGAGCCGGGCATGGCCATGGATACAAGTCTTTTCGAAAACGCGGATTTACGGGGCAAAATCGTTCTCGCCGAAGGTCTCGTTCGTCCTTGGAAGACAACGATTGCGCAGGAAAAAGGAGCCATCGCCCTGATCAATGCCAATGCCACCGATCAGCGACACAATATGATTGTATCAACCGCCTGGGGAACGCCGGCAGCCGATGAGCTTCATCTGGTTCCGGACATTCCGGTTATCAGCCTGAACCGGGAGGATGGGCAGGCCCTCATGGAAATATGCCGCCAGGGTCGAGTCGAAGCGGTCGTGCAGACCGAAACCGAAAAAGGTTTTTTTCCACTGTTGCTCCCGGTTGCCAAAATCGAAGGGCAATACTCAGAAGACTTCATACTCGTACACGGCCACATCGATTCCTGGCATGTCGGCATAACCGACAACGCCACCGGCAACGCCACCAAACTGGAACTCGCACGCCTTTTTCATCAGCATCGCGACCAGCTTCAAAGGGGGATCGTTTTTGCGTGGTGGCCCGGCCACTCCACCGGCCGGTATGCGGGCAGCACCTGGTATTCGGATCAGTTCTGGCAAACCATCTACGAACACGCACTCGTGGACATCAACGTCGATTCCACAGGTGTGCGGGGTGCCACTGAGATTGCACCCAAACAAACTTACGAACTGGAGCCGTTTATACAAACCATCGTGAATCAGTTCATCGAACAAGACCCCTCTTCCCGGGGCTGCCGTTTGGGTTCACTCTCCCGGCAGGGACGTCACGCTGATCAGTCTTTTTGGACAAATTGCGGCGCCAACATCCGCTTAGATAGTATGATCCCGGAAGGGCACCCGGATCGTGTCAAAGTAGGCGGCAGCGGAGGTGGATGGTGGTGGCACACCGAGCACGACACGCTGGATAAAGCGGACCGCGACATTCTCAACCGGGACACGCGATTGCTGGGGCTTGTGACGGCCGGCCTTGCCAATGCGTTTGTCCTGCCCATGGATCACCGACGGGTAGCCGCCGGTTTTGTGAAACGACTGGAGCAACTTCAGGAAACCTGCAAAGGCGCCTACGATTTTTCTCAAGCCGCTGCCGTTGCCGGTGATTTGGCAAAAGACTGCCGGATACTTTTTGATCGGATCGATAAAGTACAAAACAACAACCATAAAACGGAACAGATAACTGTCAACCGACTGATGATGAGGTTAAATCGCATCCTTACACCGGCGCTTTTGACCGACCGGGCTACGCATCGTCATCAACCGGCTCAACCCAGCCCGGATCTTCCAGGGCTCTCACCGGCTATCCGGCTGGTATCCATGGATCCGAAAAGCGAGCAAGCACGGTTTTTAAAATGCCAGATTAAACGAGAGGAAAACGGGCTGATCAATGCACTGGTTAACGCGCGCGATATGATCGCATCCCTGAAGTAGACCGAATCAGTAACTGTCACCAACGCTCCCTGACACCTTAGACGGATCTTCCTTTCACCGATTGTTTGATCCTTATACCAACATGTTGTCAGATAAACGGCCCCAAGCACCTATGAGGAGACATTCTGTATGGGTTCGCCGTCAAAATTACCGTTATTGTCACCCAAATTCTGTATGGTTTTCCATACTTAAAAATTAAGAGTATTTACAATATGTTGCACAGAAGAAAAAAACCGGTAAGAAAATAAAAAATGGAGGAATTTCCATACATTTTTTCGCTCATGATATGGTTTATATTTAAATATTATTTAAAAATCAATAGGTTATAAAATAAGGTATAAAATTTGCTGAATGCTGATTTCTACTGATGGAGGTCCGGCAATAAGGTTTGGTTGTGTCTCGCAGGCACGGATGTTTCTGAGAACTTATGGAATTCACGGGATAAAAGAAATGAGAATACTGGTGGTAGATGACAATCAAATCGTTGCTTTCACTACAGAGGCCATACTCGCCCACGAAAAACATCATGTCAAAACAGCCCAAAATGGAGATGATGGGTATTCGGCCTACCTGCATTTTGAACCAGAGGTTGTCATTACCGACATCCAAATGCCTCACAAGAATGGATTTCAGATGATGAAAACCATCCGATCACATAACCCGGGGGTAAAAGCCATCTATATGAGTGGCAACCTGGGTCTTTTCCACTCGGAACTGGAAACGGAAAAAAATAAATATGCGGCCATCCCCTTAAGCAAGCCCTTCACCCGAATGGATCTGTTAGGCGCCCTTCATACCATTTGATGATACGAATCCGGGCCTATTCAAATAAACATCTTCGATTCGGATCCTCGAAACCGTAACAGAAACGCCCTTAGTCATCCCGTTTAGCTCAATTATCCTCTATCCTGTGCAACAAAAGTTTATTCATCGGCATCACCCTTCACACCGCCGAAATCTGCAGCAACGCATTCGCTAACTTTTCATCGCACTCAAACTCCATCACTTTGCAAAAAGTCGAAAAATACGTTTTTATGTTTCGATCATTGGACATTGAATTTTGATATTATTTGGAATTTGAGTATTGAGATTTGGAATTTTTAGCATTCATCCAGAGAATCAAATTGCTTTCATTTGGCTGGGTTAAGATCTACTTTGACGTTACCGTGGCGGCAATGAAGGTCTATTGACAAGAGCGATCGGTTGACTTAAGGAAAAACAACGGTCACGATACAGTATCGCTTTTCATTTATTACGACATATAATCAGCAATTGTCGTTCAATTCAAGAGGTGTGCGATGAACGATTATGAAAAACTCGGTGCATTTTACTTGGGCAAGGCTTTTGATTTGGCATCCCATACACGTAAAGACGACCTTATTCTTTATGATTCCAAAGACCTCAATACCCACGCCGTTATTATCGGGATGACCGGAAGTGGCAAGACCGGCCTCGGGATGGCACTTATTGAGGAGGCACTTATCGACAATATTCCCGTAATCGCCATTGATCCCAAGGGAGATCTGCCCAATTTATTGCTCAACTTTCCGGAGCTTCGCGCCCAGGATTTCCAGCCATGGATCAATGCTCAGGATGCTCTGAGACAAGGGCTGAAACCCGAGCAGTTGGCCAACAAGGCCGCGATCACCTGGCGCCAGGGGCTGGCCGAATGGGATCAGGAACCCGGACGAATTGCGCGGCTGCGGTCGGCTGCCGACCTCGCCGTGTATACACCCGGGAGCAATGCCGGTCTTCCGGTGAGCCTTTTGCGAAATTTTCATTCACCATCATCCGAGGTACGGGAAGATGTGGATCTTTTCCGGGAACGCATTCAAACCACTGTTACCGCGCTGTTGACCTTGCTGGGAATCGAGGCAGATCCGATTATCAGTCGGGAACATATTCTGATCGCAAACATATTCGAATCTCAATGGGCATCCGACAAGGGATTTGACCTGGCCGGATTGATTCGCGCAATCCAACAACCACCCTTTGAACGTATCGGGGTGATGGATATAGATTCCTTTTATCCTGCCAACGAGCGGTTTTCGCTGGCGTTGCGCTTGAACAATCTATTGGCCTCCCCCGGCTTTGAAGCCTGGATGAACGGCGATCCGTTGGATTTTGACCGTATGTTGTACACGGCCCAGGGCCGACCCAGGGCCCTTATATTTTCCATTGCCCATCTGTCCGATCCGGAGCGAAGCTTTTTTGTCTCAACACTTTTAAACGAAATCATCGGATGGATGCGTCGACAAACCGGAACCTCCAGCCTAAGAGCCGTTCTTTACATGGACGAAATCTACGGCTATTTTCCACCGGTGCAAAATCCCCCGACCAAAGCCCCGATGTTGACGCTATTAAAACAGGCCCGGGCCTTTGGACTGGGGGTTGTGCTGTCCACTCAGAATCCGGTGGATCTGGATTATAAAGGCCTGTCCAACACCGGTACATGGTTCATCGGACGTCTCCAGACCGAACGTGATAAAAAACGATTACTGGATGGACTTGAAGGCGCCACTGTTGGGGCCGGAATTGATCGCCGTCAGATGGAAGAGACTCTTTCCGCCTTGGGCCAACGAGTCTTTCTTTTACACAATGTACACGAGAACGAACCGGTCACCTTCGAAACCCGCTGGGTGCTGTCTTATCTCCGCGGGCCCATGACCCGGGAAGAGATCAAACAGTTGACCGCGAAAGGCCTTA
>JAHEHB010000430.1 GCA_024644775.1 Deltaproteobacteria bacterium | reverse complement strand
GATCGCCTGAGCATCCATGACACCGTTAAAGCCGAGCTTAATATCATCAAAACCTCTTAAATAGTTATTGAACAAACCGGAAATTTTAACAACGGCATCCATGATTTCTGCATCCATATCCTGAAGCACTAGTTGTTCCGGCGTTGTGCTAAACATTCCTTTTGCAAGATGCACCATTCCTGGGAAAAAGGGCGTTTTAATGGATAGACCATCAACACCACCCGCTATTTTGAACTCCCATCGCTTTGGATCAAAAAGCTTGCCACCCATACTCAAAGAGGCAAGTGTCATCACACCTTTCGCAGTTGGAAACTCTTTTAGACCCGTTTTTATATCTTTAAAAGATAAGAGCCACGGAAAAATCTCATTTAAGCTGATGATAGAATCACCCGCTGTAACTCTCACAGATGGATCCTCGTTTATGGGAATCTTTGCCGAGATCCGGGTAATCTCTGTATTTTTCGAAGAAGCGATGATGTTTTTGAGATAAATGATTGACCGCTCATATACAAACTGTCCGCCTGTCATTTGCAATGGAAAAGGGAAGCGACGATATTTGGCTGACAGCTTAAATTCGGAAACAGCGACATACGGTTTAATGGAAACAATACTGTCACCCAGTATAAGCTTTCCGCGTGCGGTCCCCTTTGCGTCTTTTATATACGCCATCTCTCTTTGGAATGTTTTATCCTTTACGAGCCGCTTCAGAACAGGCGGCAGCTGGGCTAAGTCCGCCGCGACATCGATGTCTAAGTGAAACGGTCCCTTTTTATCGTCAAGATCGATCCTTAAGGTCCCGTTTTGCCCGGTCGTGTTTCCATAACGGGCAGAACAATTTTGCCCCTCTAAAATACCCTGTGAGATGACCGCGTCGCCTTTTACACTCGTTAAATCCAAGGCTGCATCAGGAACAAAGATTTCGCCCTCAATCATATTCCCTTTAATAAAAAAATTTGGCAGATCGTCAAGCTCCTCCACCGAGTTACCATAGGTGGTGATTGAAATGGCCGGTACCCTCCCCCCTTTGATAATGCTAAACACTTTTTTTACATCTTTTTTCGCCCCCGCAATAAACAGCGCCGCCTTTCTAACAGAAGCCGCATCCACATCTTTACCGGCAAGTTCCAGCCGCATTTTTGGCGCATCAGGGCTCATGGTAAATTTTACAGACAGATCTAACTTTGGATTATCCAATTGCCATTTGTCGATGGAGACCGATAGTGTTTGGTTGTCAACCGCAATATTGCCGTGCAACTCTTTTCCTTTTATCACAAATTTCTCTTCTCCACGAAGAATCGATAGGTGGGGTATGGAACCGAAAACGGCTGCCCGGATGTTGTTGAGGCTTTTTGACTCAAATTTCAAATCCAAATTAACCACCGTGTCACCGATGTAGCGAGCAGCATCCGGCAAAAAGGATTGAAGAAACGCTTGTGGTTGAAGATCCGCAAAAAAGATGTCACCCGCAATACCCAAATTCTTTCGATCCATAGAACCGCGGATTGATATTTGCTGCCAAAAATTAGACTTGCACTGAAGGCTAAATTTGATGCTTTCCTCTAAAGCTTCAACACGACTATTGATATCGAGCATAGAAAACAAAATCCGGTTCTCACGATGAAGCGTTATTTTGCCGTTTTCTATTAAAATGTGAACATTCCTTGCTTTAGATAAGGCCAAAGCAGTCAAGACGGGTCGCCCTGAGTCAATAATATTTTGGAAGGTGAATCTTGGTGGAACTTCTATCTCTTTTTTCGCTTTTGCGGGTAGCCTGACGGTGGCCTCAAACGATTGGAAACCGAGTTCTGAAAATCGTAGTTTCCGTTTAAAAAGAGGTAAAATCTTGGGGTAAATATCGATGGATGCGAACTTGCCGGCATATTCTTCGGAAACCGAAAAGTTCCCTTGATATATTACCAAATGCGGGTACGGAAAAAAAGAGATACGGATACGCTGATAATCAACCTGGCCGCCGACAACCTTAATAAATTCGTCTTTGAGTTTTTGCTTTACGAAGTCTTGATTTACCAATGTGTCTGAAAAAAAAAGAATGACCACTGAAAGTGCGATCAGTGCGCCGAAACCGGATACGAACCAGAGAATTATTCGTTTATATTGTTGCATCGTATATATGCGCTGAGTGTCTTAAACCCGACAAAACTTTGTCGATTATTAAATGAGCTTCTGTTTTTTGTAAAAGAAACTGGAAATTTGAAACTTGCCTGTCCCGTTGAAAACGGGGAAACTGGATAAAAACGGATTGGATCTATCTGAAATTGAAAGAATACCTTTTCCAAGTTTCAAGTATCAAGTTTCGAGTATCGCTCATCGAAAGAAAACGGCTACCCCGAAGGGGCCACTCTTTCCGAACGCAGTCTCGGAAAAAGTATAGTCACTTATTATCAAATCCACGAATCCAAAACCCGAGACCGGCTCATTGATTAAGATCCATATTCACATAAATGGGTTCTGTATCGAACAGTACACCCGGGTTTAACATGCCATCGGGATCAAATAGGGTTTTTATTTTTTTTAGGTACGTATGGGCAGGCCCCAACTCCTTTTCAAGATAGACCGAGCGAGAGCGCCCGGCATTATGTTCTCCAACAAGGGTACCTTGATATTTTTGCAACACACCGAAAGATTCTTGTGAAACCTCCATTATTTGTCTGATGAGATCTCCTTTATTCGGATCAAAAAACGGTCTGGCATGTACACTTCCGAACCCTAAATGGCCAAAAAACGCGATTTCATGCCCCAGGTTGTTCATCAAATTCTGCAACTCGTTACGGACGGGGCCGAAATCTTTGGGGTGAATAGCGACATCATCGATTATCGAGGGTAGAATCCGGTTTTTTGATTTCGCATATTTCCAGAGGGACGGAAGAATTCTTTTACGATCTTCCCACAATGCGACTTCGTCTTCACTGCCGGCGGGGACTTCTCTTATTTCGGGTACATTGAATTCCTCGAGTACATCCCGTCCTTGTTTTGCTTGCTGTGTTGAGCTGTCAAATTCCACCATCAACGTCGCCACAATGTCGGGATTGGACAAATTCAAGAACTTCCCGTTTACATGACGCGAACAGACGGCATCTGAAAATTCAAGGGCCGCTGGATTAAGGTCTTTTAGACGACCAGCGGCCTCGGCAAATTCGTCAAAATCTCTGAAGTGAGTCAAATAAGTTCCGAGAGAGGGCCGATGCTCCATCGGTTTCAAGCGAATCTCGGTGATAATACCAAGGGTGCCGATACTCCCCACCATCAGATGGGTGGCAATCTTTTGTACATCCCTGTATGAAGAAAGCGCATTTAGATTGTATCCACCCGCAATAAAAGGCCTTGTCTCGATAATGTTTCGGCTAGCCGTGTCAGCGATGAATTGATTTCGAATCTGTTCAAGCCCTTCCGTCAGATAAGCCGGTAGTGGGTCTTTCGTATCAACGGTCTCTCCCTTTGATGTAATAAACCGGAGGGATAATATGAAAGGGTCGATGGTGCCGTACTTTGCAGTCCGGGGTCCCGTTGAACGTGTCCCTACATTTCCACCTAACGCGCAAAGCGCGCTACTCGAGGGAACGGAAGGCAACATGAGGCCGCACCGGGCCATCTGATCCAAAAATGTATTTAAAATCGTACCGGGTTGAACGATTGTTTCCTCACCCACAGACAACACGCGATTAAAATATCGTTTGAAATTGAGTATTATACCATTTCCAACTCCGGCCCCGCTCAATCCACTGCCTCCACCGCGACACACAATATTGAGGCCTTGGTTTCCGGCAAATTGCAGAATTCTTAGAATATCTTCCTCTGTCTTTGGTTCGGCGACCATTCGGGGAAGGATTCGGTACGAGCTGGCGTCTTTGCTAAACTTTTCAAGTATGGACGGGTCTGTATGAATGTCGCCGGATATGGATAATAGTTGTGATTTCATCTGATCCATCCTTTTTCAAGTCTTATTCTATATCGTAACGCTTATTTAAGCATCTTAACAATCTTTCCCATTGCTCGATCGTATTCCTCAGGATCCTGCGATCTTAATTCAGTAAAAATAAAATGAGACACACCGGGTGCAATATACAGTTTTCGCCGTCGGGCCTTAACTGCGGACTCGTAGAGCTTTTCGATAACGCCGATTGGAATCACCCCATCGTTTTCAGCAGCAACGATCAACAGATCACCTCCATAGGCTGACAACAGACTCCATGCGTCTGAACGAACCCAGCTCCTATGATATCGAATTATTTGAGTAAATCCTTCGTTAAAAGGAACCATATAGGCCGCTGAGTCGTACATTGCCGGTACCAGTAACACGAGTTTCTCAACTTCGTAGTATTTCGTGAGTTTTACAGCGGTATACGCGCCCATACTTGCACCAACGATTTTCAACGGAGGCGGAATTTGCAGCGCATCGATGATTTTGCAGGTTTGCTGCGTCCTTTCATATAAGCTTGATTGTTTTATTTTTCCTCCTGTATCGCCATGACCAATAAAGTCAAACGCGCAGGATGAAATGCCATGTGAAAAAAGACGCTCCCTAAAAAAATTGAATCGGCAACGACCCGACTCCCCGGCTCCGTGCAAAATTAGTACTTGAGCCGAT
>JAHEHB010000429.1 GCA_024644775.1 Deltaproteobacteria bacterium | reverse complement strand
AACAATCTCTCTTCTGAAATGCCGCTCAATAAAACCGCAATAGAATTCGCATAAATTATCTTCCCCTCGAAGTTTAGCTCTAAAATACCCTCGGACATATTTCTCAATATGATGTCAGAGTGTTTCTTGGAAGATAGTAACTCCTTGGTAATCTCACGCCTATGGACATCTTCAAGACCGATGACTCTTTTTGCCAAATCATTTGAGGCATTGTCATCTAATTGTTTTAACACCTCAAAAATGTGTTCCGGCATTTTATCAAACGGTGCTTTTGCAATACAGGCATTGGCACCCATTTTAGTAATATCTATTTTCTCTTCGGCGGCTATTCCTGAAATTATTACGATGGGAATATCCTTTAACCTCGACTTGTTACGAACAATCGAGCAGAGTTTTTCTCCACCGATATTCGGCATTACCAGATCAACAAAAATAACGTCCGGAACCAATGTTTTCAAAATATCAAGAGCAGAAAGACCGTCTTCCGCCGTTACGACCTGATACCCATTTTTTTTTAAAAGGTTACTCATAAATTTTAACATGGTCGGATGATTATCCACCACCAGTATCTTCTTCATAACGATATGTCCTTTTTCATAAAATTGATTTTTCCTATAGGTGCCCCACCTCTACCGCATTTCTTCCTTTCATTTTAGCTTTGTAAAGGCATTTGTCTGCTTGATCGATCATGGCTTCAAATGTTATCTTGTGATCAGTTGCATTTGAAACAAAACCGGTCACTCCGAAACTGCTTGTGATGCGAACCTCTTGTTTCTTCACTTTGATTACTCTTTGGGAAATCGTATTGCGCAGCCTTTCTGCTAAAACATAGGAACCGTTAAAATCTGTTTCCGGAACGACAATGATAAATTCTTCGCCCCCGTAACGAACCATCCAATCCACGTCCCTGATCGATTTTTTGATACAGCTGACAAATGTCTTTATCACTTGGTCACCGACCAGGTGTCCATAGCTGTCGTTGACTTTTTTGAAATGATCGATGTCACATAAGATCAACGATAGCGGACGATTGTATCGTTTAGCCCGACTGATTTCCAGCGGCAGATGTTTGTTCAAATAGCGACGATTGAAAATCCCTGTGAGAGGATCCGAAATCGATAAAATCTTGATCTGTTCATTCGCCTTTTTAAGGGATTCCTCCAATTCCAGAATGCGAATCCCGGTTTTGATGCGCGCCTTCAATTCTAATGGGTTAAAAGGTTTGGTTAGATAATCGTCGGCGCCGGCTTCCAGTCCTGTTACAATATCATTTTTGGAATCTTTTCCCGTTAGGAAAATGATAAAGACATAACCATTTGAGTTAGTTTTTCTGATAGCCTTACATAGTTCAAGGCCATCCATTACCGGCATCATCCAATCGGTCAAAACAATGGGAAAAAATTTTTCTTTAAACAACTCCAAAGCAAGCTGTCCATTTCCCGCCGATGTGACATGATATCCCGAATTTTGAAGGGCCTTTTCAAGTACTTTTCGGGAAACAGGATTATCTTCCACTAACAATATCGGAAAGCGATGCTTCATACGCTGCTTTCTAACGTCTCCTCATCGTATCCTGCAGATGGTGCAACAATTGTGAAATCAAAATATTTACCCGTTAAAGTGGATCAATTATTTAAATATCTGAATAGTATATCGGATTATACGAGAAAAATTTGAATCTTTTCGAGTACGTTTCATCAGATTGCTGAAAATATATCAAAAAATCACCATTTTCCTTGACAGAAACCCTGCTATTTTTTAATGGAAACCTATAAGAACTTAACCTCGTATATATACCACGCCTATGCTTCCATAAACTGAAAAAATATTGAATAGAATTATTACAAATCTTTGAGTTGTAATATTCTGCGAAAAGGAGGGGCCGTAAGGTGGCATCAAATATCATCATGCCAAAATGGGGCATGTCCATGAAAGAGGGTAAGGTCACCGGCTGGTTAAAAAATGAAGGAGACCTAATAGAAAAGGGAGAGCCTTTGTTTGAAGTTGAAACAGAGAAAATCACAAACCAGGTCGAATCCACTGCAAGCGGAATCCTCCATCAGATCGTGGTTCAAGCGGGAATGATTGCATCGGTGGGGGCGATCTTAGCGATTATTGCAGCACCGGGAGAAAAACCGGAGGGGATCAAAGGCATTCATTCAGGGGAAAGGACTCGGGCGGAACCGACAAAACCCGGGGCTCCTGCCCCGGCAAAGCGTGTGGAAAAAGAAGATAAAAGGTTTGTGGTGGCAACACCGGCCGCGCGCCGGATGGCAAAAGAACTTGGCTTGGATATAGCGAATGTGCCCGGATCCGGACCTGATGGGCGAGTCACCGAAGCGGATGTAAAACAATATCAAAAAGCGGGACCTTCCTCACTCACGATTACACCGTTTGCAGCAGAGATGGTAAAACAAGCCGGACTCGATGTATCATTTATTACCGGAACCGGAGATGGTGGGAAAATCACTTCGGAAGATGTGGAAAAGGTTTTAGCTTTGCCAGCATCCACTAAAGCCATGCGGTCCATTCCGTTTGCAGGCATGCGAAAAGCGATTGCCGACAATATGCATGACAGCCTCATGAGTACGGCTCAACTCACGGCGTTTTCAGAAGTGGATGTCACTAAATTGACCGCGTTCCGAGAACTGGTCCGTAGAGAATACGCGCATGATGAAACCGTAAAGATATCTTTTAACGACATTTTCATTTTGGTTACGTCACGAACGCTTAAACGATTTCCCATCATGAACTCAACGCTCATCGATAATGAGATCATACTGCACGATACAGTGAACATGGGAATTGCAGTGGCGCTCGCCGATGGGTTAATCGTTCCCGTTTTGAAAAATGCGGACAAAAAAGGGCTTTTAGAGATCGCCATAGAAACCAGAGAATTAATACGCAACGCTCGGGAAGGGAATTTATCGCTGGATCAGGTAACTGACGGAACCTTTACGGTTACGAATTTGAGTATGTTTGGAGTTGACGGAATTACACCGATTTTGCGCCCCCCTGAAACCGGCATTCTAGGATTTTGCCGTATTAAACCGATGCCATCCGTGTACAACGGGAATATCGCGATTCGGTCGATGATGACTGTCTGTCTGACGTTTGACCATCGGGTGGTGGACGGTGCACCGGCAAGTCAATTTCTACAAACGCTTGCCAAATGTCTCGAAGAGCCAGCTTTAATACTGACATGAAGGGTTTTGTGGATCTCTGACCATCCACGATGGCAGGGGATGGTTTCCACAGAAAGGAGGGGAAACGGAAAAATTTTGAGACATTCGTTGTGAACCTTTAGATATTAACTTAGCAAAGGAGGTTCAGAAAATGGCACTTACAACAGAACAAATGATTCAGTTTTACACGACGATGGTCACCATTCGAAAGTTTGAGGAGAAAGCGGCCGAGTTGTTCGCCGAAGGCAAGATGCCGGGCTTTGTCCATCTGTATGCCGGTGAGGAAGCGATTGCCGTGGGAGTCTGCGCGCATCTGACGCATCGGGATTTTATCACTTCGACTCATCGAGGTCATGGGCACTGCATCGCTAAAGGGGTCGATGTGAAAGCAATGATGGCAGAATTATACGCCAAAGCCACAGGCGCCTGCAAGGGAAAGGGTGGATCCATGCACATCGCGGATGTGGACAAAGGGATGCTTGGCGCCAATGGGATCGTCGGTGCAGGGGGTCCTTTGGCGTGTGGATCCGGCTTGATGGCCAAAACCCTGGGTACCGATCAGGTATCGGTCTGTTTTTTTGGAGATGGGGCAGCTGAACAAGGCACCATGCATGAGGCAATGAACTTGGCCTGCTGCTGGCACTTACCGGTTGTTTTTGTTTGTGAAAACAACGGGTACGCGGAAACGACGCCCTGGAACTACCACTGCGCTGCTCAGAATATTTCCGACCGGGGTGTGGCCTATGACATGCCTGGAGTCATGGTAGACGGTTCAGACTTTTTTGCTTCCTATGAGGCGGCAGGAGAAGCGATCCAGCGGGCCCGAAACGGTGAAGGTCCTTCGCTGATTGAGTGCCGAGGTTTTCGCTACTTTGGACACTTTCAAGGAGACTCCATGCTTTATTTTACAGAGGAGGAAAAAGAACGCAATCGTGCTCGGGATCCGATCGAAAACTTCAAAAAGCGCGGGCTGGAAAGAGGTCTTTTGGCCGAGGCGGATCTCGCAGAAATTGATTCGAAAGTGTCTGCAATGATTGACGAGGCCGTGAGATATGCGGAGGAAAGTCCCTATCCCGCGCCCGAAGAACTCCATACCGATGTCTATGTCAAGTACCCATAAGGGGAGAAAGGAGGCAGGTTTATGGCTACACGTACCTTAAGTTTTCGGGATGCAATCAACGAGGCCATGCGTCTGGAAATGCGCCGTGACCCAACGGTGATTCTCATGGGGGAGGATATAGCAGGTGGCGCCACTTTACCTCATATGGAAGGAGAAAACCGAGAAGCATGGGGAGGTGTGCTGGCAGTCAGCGCAGGGTTATCCACCGAATTTGGGCGAAATCGTGTTCTGGATACCCCCATCAGCGAATCAGCCTTCATCGGTGCAGCGGTGGGCGCTGCTTCCACGGGTCTCCGGCCGATTGC
>JAHEHB010000428.1 GCA_024644775.1 Deltaproteobacteria bacterium | reverse complement strand
GCGGTTTTCAGCGGAGTATTAATGGGCATCATTATCGGGGCGTTGCCGGGTCTCACCTCACCCATGGGAGTCGCTTTGTTGATTCCGTTTACCTATACCATGGAACCGGTACCGGCTATCTGTATGCTGGTGGCGCTTTACTGCGGCGGTACTTTCGGCGGCTCTATTTCAGCCATTCTGGTGCATGCTCCCGGCACCCCGGCGGCCGCGGCCACAACCTTCGACGGCTATCCGCTGGCTCAAAAGGGCCAGGCCGGCAAAGCGCTCGGCATGGCCTGCGTCAGCTCTACTATCGGCGGCCTGTTCAGCGTGATTATTCTGATTCTGCTCGCACCGACACTGGCAGAGATCGCCATTAAATTCGGACCGCCGGAATACTTCGCCCTGGCCGTATTCGGTTTGAGCATGATCAGCAGCCTCGGCGCTAAAGCCGTCTTGAAAAATCTGATCGGTGGCACCATGGGTGTTTTTATTGCCTGCGTGGGTATGGATGAGATATCCGGATTCGGGCGATATGATTTTGGGATTACGCATCTGATGGACGGGATCAGTTTTATTCCGGTGATGATCGGGCTCTTCGCTGCTACTGAAGTATTTCGTCAGGCGGACATTGGTATCCGAAAGGTTGTGGTTAATCGAAAAATATCAGGACTTCTGCCGACCTGGCAAGATATCAAGTCCGTCAAAACGACCTTGATTCGATCTTCATTGATCGGGACGTTTATCGGCATCCTGCCGGCCGAAGGTGGAACGGTGGCGTCATTTATCGGATACAACGAGGCGAAACGTTTCTCCAAAGAACCGGAAAAGTTCGGTACCGGAATTCTGGATGGGGTGGCGGGTCCTGAATGTGCCAATAATGCCGCCACCGGTGGCGCCATGATTCCGACTATGGCGCTGGGGATTCCCGGCAGCGGAACGACTGCGGTTATCCTGGGGGCATTGCTCGTGCAGGGTATGCGACCGGGCCCCTTACTCTTTCTGCAACACACCGAAGTGGTCTATTCGGTCTTTGTCGGTATGTTCTTTGCCAACCTGATATTTCTTTTTCTGGGGCTGGGTGGCGCGAAATTGTTTTCTAAAGTCCTGCTGGTTCCCAATTATGTATTGAGCCCAATCATTCTGGTGTTGTGTGTGGTGGGGACTTACGCGCTGCACAATAACATGGCCGATGTCTGGATCATGTTGGCCTGCGGTATCGTTGGATATAAGATGAAAGAATATGGATTTGCCGCAGCACCCATCGTGCTGGGGCTGGTTCTGGGCGAATTGATTGAGATTTCATTGCGACGCTCCCTGATTGTTTTTGAAAACAATCCGTTGGTATTTTTCACACGTCCATGGTCTGCGGCATTTATTCTTTTGACGATTTTAGGGCTCTGTTCCCCTGCTATTCGCCGGTATTTTGAAACACGTGGACAAAAGAGAAGAAAAACGCCATAAAGACGGACTTATATATTTAACGAACCACCCCAGCAGGCATGCTGCCGGGGTTTGCATACGACTTATTATTCAAAAGGAGTATTCTCGTGAAAGTGATTGGCGTCCATCTGGATCGGTGCACCGGGTGCAAAACCTGTGAACTCTATTGTGCCACGGAAAGAGGCAGTAACGGAAAAACCCTGTTTAAAGCGGTCCAGGAAGAACCGGTTCCCCGATCGAGGGTAAGGGTAGAGGGAGCAGGCGGTGCCTCCTTCCCATTGCAGTGCCGACAATGCCTTAATGCGCCCTGTCTTGACGCATGCCTTTCAGGTGCACTGGCACGGGACCCTGAAACCGATATGGTTATTGTACGGGAGGACCGATGTATCGCTTGCTGGACCTGTACGGTTTTTTGTCCCTACGGCGTGATCTATCCATGGCCGGAGCGAAAAATGGCATTGAAATGTGATCGGTGCAATTACATGGAATATCCGGTATGTGTGGATGTCTGCCCGACAAGTGCCTTAGAGCTTGTTGAGCTGGATACCTACGATAACCTGTTTCAACAAACCCGCAAATCAATCACCGAATCGGTTGCTAAAAGACGCCGAGAGGGGATTTGCATATTGGATCTCGGAAAATGGGCAAGATGAAGGCCCCCTTATTTTTACAAACGAAATTAAAAGAATAAATAAACCACAAGGGCACAAAGAACACAAAGAAAAGAGTTATTATGGTTAATACAAATTCTTTGTGATCTTCGTGAACATCGTGGTAAAAATATAATGTGAAGATAAACTTTACAGTACAAAAATGAGGAGCGTATGGAAACCATTCATCTAAAAACAGTCGATCCATTCGGTCAGGATTTACTTCGCAACGCACAACAAAAGGGGCTCGAGTTAAACTGGGAACGGTATGAGAAATTACAGCCACAGGATGGTTTTTTGCGCCTGGGTTTAAGTTGCCCCTATGGATGCATGCAGGGACCCTGTCGAATCGATCCCTTTGGACGTGGAGCGGATCGAGGCCTTTGCGGATTGGATCGGGATGGGATGGTGGTCGCTTTTTTTCTCCGCCTCATCCTGCAAGGCGTCTTGGAGTTAACGGACGGATCGATTTCGGAAGGTTCCGGCGCCATACGGTCCATGAGTAAAAATGTACTCGAAAAGCTGGGAGGAACTCACGTTTCTATGTCGGAAGCCTATCAAGCTGCCTTGATGCTTGCAAGACCCGCAAAATCTGTCGAGTGCATGGTGCAGCAATCCATTCGTTTAGGGATTTTAGCAACCCATCTGCTCTATCGGGAAAACGGACCGGCTCAAAGCATTCCGTGCAAAACCGGATATGGTTTGCTTGCTGGGAATCAACCGGTTATCGGTGTCGTCGGTAATCCGTCTCAGAAAAATATAGATGCGCTTTTAGAGGCAATATCCCAAAAGGACCCATCTTCGATTCAATTGGTATCTTTGGGAGATTGGATGATGGCAAAAGATCAATTCTTACCATGTGTTTGTACCACCGGAGAAGCGGAACTAACCATCAGTTCAGGCCGAATCAACCTGTTATTTGCAGGTTTGCATACGGATCGGGGATTAATCGAAATTTCCAAAAAGTTACATATACCCATCGTAAACGCTGAAGATACGTTCGAAATCAGCGAAATCTTACAGATGGCGCAGCAGTTCCACAGCACACATCCCCAAACGGATGTTACGCCTGATGCTTCCCTTGTTGGCGAGGGGCACGTGATGTTGTCTATGGCAAATCTTAAAGAAGCGTTTAACGGCACAGACGGCGGGAAAGTTTCAATTATCGGTGGTTTTGACACACCCCAGCAATCGATGGGTTGGATTCCGGTGGAAGTGGCCAAAGCTTTGAAAGGGGTGGACCATCGCATCGCAACTTGGGGCGATGCGGCATTGTGGATGATCAAGGATGGCTTATCGTCACCTGAGCAATCGTTTCCCGCCCTTGTCTTAGATCCATGTCAAGGGCCTTTGCAGGCGATTGGTGCACTCAGGGAGATGGGGCAAATGGACACCCTGAGCGGCGTCTGCTTTACCGGATTAACGAATTGCCATGAATTGGCAATTGCAGTGGGATTGGCCGCTATCGGCACAAAGGTTTGTATTGCAACGCCTCTTCCCGTGTGGGGGAGTGAAACCGTAAGAAGCCTTTTGGCAGAAAATCTGAAAACGTGTGACGGTAGTCTAAAGCATTTTGACCATCCTGCGGAAGCATCGGAGATTCTTGATTGGTTTACACAAAAATAACCGGAGTCATCAAATGGATTGTGTGATTGTGGGCGGAGGTATAGCGGGATTTCACGCAGCCTTTGGCTGTAAAGAATTCTGGCCTGAAAAATCCGTAACACTCATTGATGGTGAATCTGAGGTGGGGTACTACCGAACGCTATTACCCCAGTTTATGGTGGGAACCATCACAGAGGAGAAACTCTTTTTTTGGAAATCCGAAAAGGAAGAAAACGTATCGGTTCGGACCGGCGTTAAGGTCGACGCACTCGATAGGACAACGCAACACCTACATTTGAGCAATGGTGAGAAGATTGAATACGAGCGTTTGATTTTAGCATGCGGTGGTCGGCCGATTATTCCGCCCGTTTGTCCGGATGCATCGTGTGAAGGTGTCTTTCCGGTGCGGTATTTGACAACTGCTCGAAAGATCAAACAATGGTTACCGGATCACCCGAATGTCGTCGTGCTCGGCGGCGGATTGGTTGGAGTAAAAACCGCTGCTCATTTAGCCCATTCAGGTCTTACGGTGAGCGTAGTGGAACAGGAAGGCCATCTATTACCACAGGCACTTTCTTTTAATGCGGCGCGTTTCGTAAAGGCGCACCTCGAAGATATGGGCGTCTCTGTATGCTTAAGGGGCTCGGTTGAGGATGTTCAGACTACCAATGGAAAACTCAGCGCGGTGGAGGCAGGCGGCAGATGGTTATCCTGTGAGACGCTGCTGATCGCCACGGGGTCCACTCCTGATATTGCGTTTCTCGAGGGGACAGAATTACTAAATGAGGGTACCCTCGAGGTAACACCGGATCTGAGAACGAAGGATGAGCGCATATTTGCCGTGGGGGATGCCGTTACAATTACAAAAGAAAATACGCACACCCCTTGGACATGGCCCCAGGCCGTATCCCAGGGTAAATTGGCCGCAGCCAATCTGTATCGCCCGGTTCCT
>JAHEHB010000090.1:13387-14952 GCA_024644775.1 Deltaproteobacteria bacterium | reverse complement strand
CTGGGAATTCGGGGGCTCTTTGCATCGATGCCTGTATTAGAACTGAGTACGAGATTGAACGAACTGGATCTGAGGAAAATCACCACCAACACATCGTTTGGAGAAATACAGGGAATTGTGAGTGGGCATATCAACAACCTTGAGATTGTAAACAGCCAACCCCAAAAATTTGATTTGTTTTTGGAAACAGTGAAAAAAAAGGGGATGCCCCAAAAAATCAGCGTTACCGCAGTGGAGAACATTGCCAAAATTGGGGGCGGCCAGAGTCCTTTCATTGGGTTTGCCGGCGTCTTTGCCTCCTCATTCAAAGAACTTCCATATAAAAAAATCGGCGTGCGTGCCACTCTGAATAATGATGTTTTCCGGATTAACGGCACCATCAAGGAAGGTGAAAAGGAATATCTGATTAGAAGAGGTATGTTTTCGGGCGTGGATGTGGTAAATATGAACCCTGATAGTCAGATCAGCTTCAAAGATATGGTAAAAAGAGTAAAGCGTATCAAAGACACAAAAAAAGGACCCATTATCGAATAATTCAGGAGGTTAACATGAGGACACGTATTCGCTCCTTTCGGACAATAATTGTTTTGTCGATACTCTTACCGATTGCCTGTGTAACCATAAACATCTACTTTCCTGCAGAAAAAGTAGAGTCCGTGGCTGAGGAGATTGTTGAAGATATCAGGGGGCTTACGTCTGAAGAAGATAAAAAACCGGATCAAAAACATCAGGGATTTCTTGTCGATGAGGTGCTATATGCACTATTGGGTTCCGTTGCCTGGGCAGATGATGTAACGACGGTTTCCAATCCCACTATCCGGGCCTTAAAGGAGCGGATGAAAGCCCGGTTTGCCCGGATGAAACCCTATTTTCAGCAAGGTAAGGTTAATGAAGGAAACGACGGATACGTCTCCTTAGGAAATGTCAAAGGACTCGATCTTAAAACCAGAAGAAACCTCACAACGCTGGTCGATGCCGAAAACAAAGACAGAGAAAACCTGTACCGGGAGGTTGCACGGGCACTAAAAATCGATTCCGCCCAAATAAACAAGATCGGAGACATCTTTGCCAAGGAGTGGAAAAAATCACTTCGATAACGACAAAACGGATCGTCAATTTTATAAAGCGGTCACCGCTTTAAAGGAGAAACAAAACTTATGCCGGCTGGTCTTAGAGGCTTTTCAATAATACCCCGGTCTCGCCTATCTAGAAAAATTGTTTTTTGGGTGTTCGTATGTGTGATTATCATCGAAACGATCATATTCATACCCTCTTACATTAAACGCAAGAAGGAGCTTTTAAAGCATCTAAAAGAAGTCTCAATTGCAAGGATCTCTGCTGTTTGTCAGGTAGCGCCGGCAAGTATATCGGATACAGAAATTTTGAACCAGCTAACGAAGCTCCACCTATTATATCCGCGTATATTAGGGGGGAAGTTATTCAATTCAGATGGAAAGAAGATTGGGGAATTCGGCACCCCCCCTTCCTTATCCCTGGTTGAGATGAAAGGCCAAGACGCCATCGATCTGTACAACGACAATCGATATCAGATGGTATTATCCTCG
>JAHEHB010000090.1:0-13377 GCA_024644775.1 Deltaproteobacteria bacterium | reverse complement strand
TTGATGCAAAATGAATATACCCTACTTGTGGGTATTGAAGCCACTTCCATAAAAAGCGATTTAAATGCGTACGCGTTGAGAATTGCGGGACTGGTCGTTATCATTTCCATATTTGTCACTGTGGGAGCCTGGATTGCTTTAGACCCTATTGCGGTTACCCCGATCCTTAAATTAAGGGGAGACCTAATTAAAGCCGGTGAAGCGGTACAAAGCGATCGGGAAGTTCCTGAGTTCGATTCTGCTTCAATTAAACGCAAGGACGAACTGGGAGAAGTTATTTCTGCTTTTATGAAAATGTTCCATCAAATTACCGAGGCCATCACCGAGCGAAAACGGGCAGAGAAACTCTTACAAGAAAGCCTAACGCAAGTTCAAACCTATTCCGCCGCGCTTAACAATGAACTCGAACAAGGTCGGAAGATGCAGCAGAATTTCTTCCCTTCACATCTGCCGGAGATACCAGGATGGGAGTTTAGTGCGTTCTTTAAGCCCGCCCGTCAGGTGGCCGGTGATTTCTACGACGTCTTTGAGCTTCCCGGCAACCATATCGGTATTGTCATCGCTGATGTGTGTGATAAAGGGGTGGGGGCCGCGTTATTTATGGCGTTGTTTCGCAGTTTGATTCGTGTCTTTTCAGGTCAAACGGCCCTTGAGGGTTTAGCGCTGCCAAATCACAAACCAAAATCTACCTTGGCCGGTTCAGCTTTAGATAAAGCGACGGCCAACTCTTTTCAGCGAAATGCTCTGGAAGCCGTCCGTCTTACCAATAAATACATTGCGTCCAACCATGGCGATCTTGGTATGTTTGCGACCCTGTTTTTTGGTGTATTGGACCCTGTCACTGGTGTGCTGACTTATATCAACGGGGGACATGAACCCCCTTATATCGTGGGCTCAAACGGTGCAAAAAAACGTCTCGATCCCAATGGCCCTGCTGTCGGTGTCATTGCCGATCACATGTTCAGTGCCGTTCAGGTCAATTTAGAACCTGGCGATATCCTGATTGGATATACAGACGGTCTTACGGATGCGCTTTCCTCTGACGGCAAATCGTTCACCAAAAATCGACTGGAATCCTTGCTCGAACAATCCGTAGTATCTGCATCGGATTTGCTGAATCGAATCAAGACAAGTTTGTTTACCCACATAGAAAACGCCGAACAGGAAGATGATGTGACGCTCTTGTCGATTCAGAGGATTCCCATTTCAAATTAAAAAAAGGAGAATTTATCATGAAAAAAGTTCTGGTAAGCTATATCAGCAGAACGGGCAATACGGAAAAAATGGCAGAATACATCGCCGAGGGAATCCGGTTTACGGGAAACGTTGCAGATATTAGAAAAGTTGCTGAGATTAAATCGGAAAAGGAGTTGGAAGGATACGATGGTTATGTTTTTGGGTGCCCAACATACCATCGAGATCTAACCGGCAGTATGAAAAACTTTCTTTTCTCAGCGGAAAAAGCGAACCTGGTTGGAAAGATCGGCGGTTCGTTCGGCTCATACACCCACAGCGGAGAATCCGCACAGATGATTTATGATACCATGCAGCATGTTTTTAAAATGGATGTCATTGATTTGGGTGCCCTTAGCATCAAAGAACATTCACTCAACACACCGGATGGCATGCGTGCGTGCCAGGATTACGGGAAAGCCGTCGGGCAAAAATTCGGTTAATCACATCGATTTACTTTACTGTTTTTTTAAGATCTTCGCCCAGGTATCGCGCAGCGTAACGGTTCGGTTAAATACAAGGGATTTTTCGGAAGAATCATTAGGGTCGACACAAAAATAGCCGAGACGCTCGAATTGATAATGGCTTCCCTTTGCGGCGTCAGCCAGGCTAGGTTCAACCGGACAATTTTTTAAAGTTTCCAATGATTTTGAATTTAGATAATTCGAAAAGTCGTTATCTTTTTCAGCCGCA
The DNA here is from genome assembly GCA_024644775.1 of Deltaproteobacteria bacterium. The sequence continues at coordinate 11,451 of JAHEHB010000090.1, read as the reverse complement.
GGGTTTTCTACTGTAAACAGCCGATCGTACAATCGAACTTCTGCACGAACGCAATGGGGTGCCGAAACCCAATGTAGGGTTCCCCTGACCTTACGCCCATCTTTAGACCATCCGCCTTTTGTCTCCGGGTCATAGGTGCAGCGCACTTCTACCACTTCACCGGTGTTTTCGTCTTTTATCACGTTTTCGCAGCGGATATAATAGGCATACCGAAGTCTCACTTCTCGGCCGGGCGCCAGGCGAAAAAACTTTTTGGGCGGTTCTTCCATAAAGTCATCCCGTTCGATGTAGAGAACCTTTGAAAAAGGTATTTTTCGAGATCCGAAACGGGAATCTTCCGGATGGTAAGGGGCTTCCAGTTCTTCGATACGATCTTCCGGATAGTTTTCAATTACCACCCGAAGGGGGTGAAGCACGCCCATTACGCGGGGAGCGACGTTGTTTAATTCTTCCCGGACACAGTACTCCAAAAGCGCCAAGTCTACGACACTATCCCGTTTCGCCACGCCAATGCGATCACAAAAATTGCGGATGGCCGCGGGTGTGTATCCACGCCTTCGCATCCCGGATATGGTCGGCATTCGCGGATCAGCCCAACCGCTGACATGCCCTCCTTCCACCAATTTTAGCAACTTCCGTTTACTCATGACGGTATAGTTGAGATTTAAGCGTGCAAATTCGATTTGTTGCGGATGACAGGGAGTATTCAATTGATCTAAGAACCAATCGTAAAGGGGACGATGATCTTCGTATTCTTGGGAACATAGGGAATGGGTAATCCCTTCGATGGCATCCGACAGACAATGGGTAAAATCGTACATGGGATAGATACACCATTGATTACCGGTGCGATGGTGCGATACCTGTCGAATACGGTATATCACCGGATCGCGCATATTCAAATTGGGATGGGCCATGTCGATCTTTGCCCTGAGAACATGCGTTCCATCGTCGAATTCACCCGCACGCATCCGTGTAAATAAATCCAGGTTCTCCTCAATCGAACGATTGCGATAGGGGCTATCTTTGCCCGGCTCCGTCAGGGTACCCCGGTAATCCCGGATATCTTGCGGGCTTAAACTGTCTACATAGGCTTTGCCGTCTTTGATGAGTTGAATCGCATAACCGTAGAGTTGTTCAAAATAGTCGGATGCGAAATAAAGCCGTTCGTCCCAATCGTAGCCAATCCACCGGGTGTCTTCCATGATTGATTCGACATATTCCGTTGTCTCTTTGGTTGGATTGGTATCATCGAAGCGCAGGTTGCAAAAACCTTTATACTGCTGTGCGATTCCAAAATTAAGGCTGATTGACTTGGCATGACCGATGTGCAAATACCCGTTGGGTTCAGGAGGAAATCGCGTCATCACCTGTCCGTCGTTCTTATTTGTTCTTAAATCTTCTTCAATTATCGTGCGAATAAAATCGGTTGAAGGAGATGGTTCTTTTTTAGCCATAGTCAAGGGACCTTTCTAGTAGGGCTCGCCGTTCACCCCGATAATCCGGGCGATCCATTTAAGAATCAAACCATTTTGTCATTCTTTGAGAGTTGAAAAAATGTCGGGAACTATAACAAAATTACCTATCATTTAAAACACGATTCCCACGTATCCGACAAAACTGTCGCTGGGGCTCTTGTCGTAGCTGGTTGTATAATCGATGGCCTCTGCCTGAGATGCACCAAGGGCTTTTCCTGCTAAAATGGCTGCTGCAGCTGCACCTGCGCAGCAGGCATTTTGATTCGCCATTGCCTCTTGGATCACACGCTCTGGTTCCATGGCGAGCAGCGCATCGATGACGCTCTGGTCGTTTTGATTCTTTACCCAATCAACGGCGCGCGATCCGGTTCCTTTCGGTGCATACCCATAATTGTGTCCATAATGGGTTAAATCGGTAGATCCCAGTACTTTCACCGTTAAGCCCTGACGATTCGCAGTTTCTATCGCAGATCGCCCGATACCTAGTGAGCTTTCGATCGGCGGAACACCGATGGGAACCAGTTTCACTTTTTCAAAGAAATATTTGATGAATGGAAGCTGCAGCTCGATGGTGTTATCGGGTGTAAAATGGTCAGGGTTTTCAATCTCGAACTGAAACTGTTGAGTCAGCTCACCGGCAAGCTCTTCCTGAATCTCGATTTCACCCAATGGGGTCTGCCATGCCCCTTGTGCCATGATGTAACTGGGAGCGCTCGAATCAAGGTGCATTCCAAAAACAATGAATACGTCCGGTTGAGGATCTCCTGCCAAATGTTTAATGACGTTGCAGGCGATTTTTCCGGAATAATACCAGCCGGCGTGGGGGACGATACCGCCGACCAGGGGCCGGTTCAATACATGCCGATCCTGGCCTTCCATCAAAAATTCTTTAATCTCTTTTTCACACTCACGGGCGGTTGCTGGATACCAGCTTCCTGAATAGACCGATTTTCGGACCTTCATACACCTCACCTCCTTCCACTATCGGTTAAATTGCCAAGCAATAAACTGTCGTAGTAATTTAAGCAGTTGATATTATTATTAAACAAATAAACAATACGCCTATTTTGTCATATCTGATTTTGCATGTCCAACATATTTTCCTGAAGAACTGATTGTTTATTAGTGAACACCCTTGACATATATTGACGAGTTCATAAAGTTTAATCAAATGAATAAGCGGTTTACCATTCCGATTGATGTTCGATTTCGAGATCTCGATGTACTGGGGCATGTAAATAATGCCGTATACTTTACCTATTTTGAAGAAGGAAGAAAGAGCCTCTTTCAAAAACTTTATGGTAACTCTGATCCGTATGAATTTCGATTTATCGTAGCCCATGTTAGCTGCGATTACCTTAAACCTGCAAAGTTAGGCAATCCATTGGCACTTCATATGACGGTTGGAGAAATCGGAAGCAAAAGTTTTGAGTTAAGCTACGAATTGACCGATCGAATCGATCCATCGAAACTCTTTGCAAAGGGAGAAACTGTTCAAGTTTGCTTTGATTACAACCGGAATCGATCGATACCGGTTTCAAAGACACTAAAAAATAAGTTGCTTGAATATCAACAGAAATTATTGTACCCTAAATGATCGTAAACAAAATGGAGAAAAATATAACTTGTTAAATTATTGCCCAATTCGTAGCCTGTATAAATATTTTGTAAATCTTCTATCAGTGAAATATATGTTGAAAGAAATTCTCCATTTTATTTACCTATAGGAAAGCCGATAGCACCCCATCTCCTGTGTTGCCAAGGATTCGCGGTAAACTATTACAGCTTCGCCCTTGGGCGCCTTGGAGCTGAGGCACTCTCGACTTTCGTTCATTCAGGGTTGTGATTTTTGAACCTTTCATGGTTCTAAAAATATTCCAATGATGAAGCGTAAGTCTTAAGGAGGATACCATGCCCATTTATGAATATCAATGTGAATGCTGCAATCAATGCTTTGAAAAGCTTGTATTTGCAGGAGATGATGAAGAAACAACCTGTCCAAAGTGCTGCAACACAAATGTTAAACGACTCATGAGCGCAGCCAGCTGTATCGGATTGTCCGGCGATAAGAGTTGCTCTCCTGGCGCTTCCACAGGGTTTTCTTGAGCGACCTGACGAATGTGGCGGTCTGCCACATATCAATACATTTGATTCCTATCTAAATGAAGGGCTCTCATCTAATTTATTGAAACATTCTAATTAGTTATCAGTATCTCGTGGTCGATCTGAATGTTTTGAATTTTGTATTTTGGTGCTTGGAATTTCCATGATTCCGAAACACAATCGAAATCAACCCTATCGAACCCTGATATCCGTCAAGACTGAAGACAGGACCGTCATGTTTAAAGCAGGTTATAATTTTCTGCATGTCATCATTTTCCTTTTCCGATAGTGTCCCGGAATTATTTATTGACTAACCACAAGCCGATGGACACCAGCGTTAAACCAAGCAAAAGCGATAGGGTCAGGGGTTCGGCCAGGATCAAACCGGAGAAAAGCACACCGGTCAGCGGCCCGATGAATGTGAAGGCAGTCAGGGTTGATGCCTGATAGCGATAGAGTAGACCGATAAAAATCAGATAACTGATACATGCGACACCGATTCCCTGATAGAGCAGAATGCCCGCCAACTGTGAGGTTAGGTCAAATCTGACCGACTCGAAAATAAACGAAGCGGTTATAAGCACCGGAAAAGAATATAAGAGTTCATAAAATAGGGTTTGAACAGCCGAGGCTCTGGAAACCATAAACATCCGAATGTAAATGGTAGTCCCTGCCCACAAAAAACCGGCCGTCAGACAGAATAGGTCACCGAGTAGGCTATGGCGGCCGTGGCCGGGCGTGTCGCCAATTACCGCAACGACACCGACAAAGGCCAGGACCAAGCCCAGCGAACGGCGCCATTTGAGCCGATCTCCCGGTAAGAATAGGTGAGCCAGCAGGGATGTGAAAAAAGGTTGGGTGTACAACAGGATCGCCCCGCGGGAGGCCATGGTCAAGTTGATACCCGCGTAGAAAAAGACAAACTCTACTCCAAAAACGAGTCCGAGCGTCACTGCATGGAATTGACCCCCTGGACCCATTTTAAGTGACATGCCGGCGATACGGCAATAGATCAGCAAACCGGTTGCAGCCAGCAGCGACCGTATCGCCGCCGCCAGAACCGGAGAAATATCCACATAAGCCATTTTGGTCAACGCATGATTCAATCCCCAAGAGGAGCAAATGATGATCATGATGACCATGGCTTTAACATCCAATCCGCTCGATCCGCCGGCGGCTTCTTCTTTAGATTGGAATTTCATCGATCGCTCTCCACTAGCAAATGAATCGGTGTTCCTCGACCTCGATAAAAGAGAAAATTTCCACTCACGTTTATTAATTTGTGTCCGTTTACAAATGAGCAATTTGATTCTCTGAATGCAAGCTAAAGTTGCAAAAGTCAAGGTCTTAGATCCACCTCCGGAGGGATACCGCAAATCCCATCTGGTTTTTGAATAAGGAATAGATTCATTTTGTATGTTGTCTGGTTGACAGGATCAACCCAGGTTTAATAGGCTCCGCATTCAACGGGGCAGGCATGATATTCTTTCGCCATAAAAATTTGAGGGAAAGGTACCCACCGCAATTCCCTGATCTTCATTCAGGCCGGGATGGAAAATCAGGATGGAAAATATGGATTGACAGTCAGATCGGTATGTGGTTTCAACGTTCTACTACAGTACGGTGTATCAACAAAACATAACCATCTAAATGAATAAACCGGAAGGAGCATGTTATGATTTATGTAGTTGCAACGATTGAAATTAAAGAGAATAAACGAGATGAGTTTCTTAAAGCGTTTCATGAGAACGTTCCGAACGTGAAAGCCGAAGACGGATGCATCGAATACGGACCGGCGGTCGACACTCCCACGGATATTGCCGCTCAAGGACCCATAAGAGATGATGTCGTGATGGTTTTGGAAAAATGGGCATCTATCGATCATCTCAAAGCGCATTTGATAGCGCCGCACATGACCGCCTATCGAGAAAAAGTAAAAGATATTGTAAAAAATGTAAGTATTCAGGTACTTGACCCTGCATGATCATCGTCCTCCTTCCTCAATCCCTCCCGCCTGGGAAAGAAGCTATGAGGCTATAAGGCTGGGAGGCTATGAGGCCTCAATTCCTCCCGCGCAGCCGGGCTTTGGACACACTTGACACTGGGCGTAATTGTAAGCATCTGTTTTAAAATAGTTACAATCACCTCCAAAACACCACTGTGTCAAGTGTGGATAAAAGTCAGCCCTGGACGGGGGAGGCTGGGTGCTGTCTTCTGCATGTGGGAAATTGGGTAACCGACGCGCCAAAGCCGCTTCGGTCGACGGCGGATGGCGACGGAGCGTAGGGGGTGACTAAGGTTGGTGCTACGTTCGGCACACCGGACAGTAGCTTCCACAATGGAGACAAAGAATATGAAGTCGATCACAGAAAAGAATGTTGGCTGTCGTGCGGCCACATCCGTCACAGACTAGAGGATCTATGGCTTTGGATACCGGATTGTATATCAGGGACAAGCTTTTTGCTTTCTTTCCGATGGATGCTCTGTAAAGAACCTTAACCGCTGGTGTTGTGACGACCATGACTGTGCAGGGTTGTATTTTTATTCGGATACTGTATTTTTTGTAGAGGTCTTCTTTTTTTCTTGCCAACTCTTCGGGAATCTGTGCGATTTTTTCTTGTCGATCTCGGATCAATTGGTCTGAAAGCCCGGTTCTTTCGAGGCTCATTTTCATTTCATTTTCCAGCCCGTCATAATATTCTTCCAAGTTCGTCACATCTCGCCTGAATCTTCGGTTCATACTTTCCTGAAATGAGCTGATCTCATTTATAACCACCTCTTCGGCTGATTTGTCGACACTTGCCATGATTCTCTCGATTTGCTCGTTTTCCCAATCGAATGAGCCCTTATGTTTCGGGTATGTCTTTTCGGCAAAAAAAAATCCTTCAGTCATCCCGAGAATCCTGGCGCCCGTATCGAGGCTAAAAGCCAACGAGAACAAGCCTTCTTTTTGCTCATCACTTTGAGCCAGGTATTTACATGTCAAGAAAACATAGTCGGTATGAACCCTTGCCCAGCTTTCGATTTTGCCGACAGATCCGGAAAATGTTAATGATTCTTTTATCAGGGCCTCAAATCCCCCACTTTTAAGGTAATTGAACTCAAGTTGACATACCAGCAGGGGTACCTGCGAGCAAACTGCATTGACCATTTTTTCAAGCGGTTCAGATCCATAGTTAATAAATAAAACATTATCAGGTGAAAAGCCGCTTTCTTTGCCCGGGACGAATTCAGAGTCGGCGGGGATAAAAATGTGTTCGGTTGTTCCCAGTATTGTGTACAGTTTTTCCGGCAACAACACTTCAAAACCTTCTTCCTTTTTTTCCACAACCGCGCCGTAATATTTCAGGAATCTATCGATAAAACCCGGAAGGTTTTGATCCGGCGCGCTTTTCGTTGTGGATCTAAAGTTCATAATTCTCCCCGAAAAGTTTTTCATCCAAAACCTTGGTCTTTTCATAACTGTTTTTCATTCGCTTCAAACGGTTGGCCAGTAGACCGAAAGACTTGGTTTTTTCTGCTTCAGATGATGTGTTGAGCCAAATATCGAAAACGATTTCGGAAAACTCCTGCTCGCCTTTGATACGTCCTAAAATCATATCGATTTCACCAATCACCATTTCAAACATATTGATTTTTTTATCCAAGACCTCGAGGATGTAATCTTCAATGCTGCTGGCAGCACATAGGTTATAAATCATCACCTCCTTCTCCTGACCGATTCGGTGGATACGGCCGATCCGTTGTTCGATCTTCATGGGATTCCAGGGAAGATCATAATTGACCATCTGGTGGCAAAATTGGAGATTGCGACCTTCCCCGCCGACTTCGGTGGTTACGAGGATGTCTTTATACTCCCTAAAATGTTTAATTTGTTCATCCTTTATTCGATTTTTCATACCCCCATGAAACAAAGCGTGCGGGATTTCTTCCCAGGAGAGAAAATCAGACAGATATTCCACGGTTCCAAGGTATTTAACAAAAATTATCTTTTTCCCGGGGGTCGATTTTATGAGGTTGAGTAGAAATCTGTTTTTCCGATTATCGTCCATCGTGCGGCACAGGTTGATAATGGCCCGAATTTCTTTTTCATGTTTTAAAAGCAGTTCTTTATTGGCAAACATCCGGGTAAGCGTTAGACTCACCGCACGAGGAGATGAGCCGGCTTCGGCCAGCAAGTTTTTAAGCAGCAGCCGATGACGCGTACCGTTTGTTTGATCGATGCCTTTTATCAGTGTTGTAATTCTTTCATAGAGCTCCTTTTCGTTTTCCGTAGGATCCAGTTTTATCGTTTGGGCGAAACGGGTTGGAATATCAACCTTTGCCAGGGCGCGGGTATTTCGGATCATTACTTCACCAAGAAGGTCCTTAAGTTTGGCACGGTTTTGTGGATCTGCGGGATCTCCTCGGGTCATGAACTCCTTTCGAAAAGTCGTGGCTGTTTTTAGCTGGCCCGGCTTTAGAAGAGTGATAAGGTTATATAATTCCATTAAATTGTTTTCCACCGGTGTTGCGGTAAGTAAAAGCAAAAACCGTTTTTTCAAAGAATTGACCAGCTTCCAATTAAGGGTGTTACGGTTCTTCAGATGATGGGCTTCATCCACAATAACCAAATCATATTCTCTTTCTATCACCAGAGGAAAATTTTTCTTTGATTTTGCGATATTTATAGACGACACTAAAAACGGCACCTTCCAGATACCATCTCCTTTAGTCCGGTAGTCCGGATCGTCTGTAGAAGGCACATCCGCCCCGAATTTAACTCTCAATTCTTCTTGCCACTGGCTTACAAGCGGTGTTGGTGTAAGGATTAAAGCGCTTTTTACCATGCCCCGCTGAACATACTCTTTAAATACCATCAGCGCTTCAATGGTTTTTCCCAAGCCCACTTCGTCTGCTAGCAATGCCCTGCCACGAAACTGCTTTAAGACCTTTCGAGCCGTCTCTTCCTGGTACCAGAAAGAACGAACCTCCTGAAGGCTGGACAAACAGATTAAATGATCAAATGTTTCCTTCAGGCGTATCTGATACGCCTGAAACGAGAGTTCATGGCGTTCCAATGAAGATATTGGTTGAGGTGCCAAAGCCGTTTTGAACGCCTGGGAATCGATTTTTATGGTAATCGGTATTTCGGGAAAAGATAGTTTGGGTTTTTCTATAGGTGTTTTTTTCGGTTTTGGTTCGGAAACCTGGGTGTTGGTTGAAATTAGTTTAGCAACGGGCTCAGGCATGTCTTTTTGGGATTCGATATTTTCTAGAGTTCTTTTTCTTTCTAATTGCCTGCTGCAGAGATCTTGTACTCGAACCAGAAAACTTCTGATCTCTCTTTTGTTTTTAATGTTTAACTTCGGCAGATGAGTCAGGGTCTCTTCGGCCAGATTCAGTGCCTCCTCATCTCTTCCCTGCCTGTACATCAGATCACAAAGAGTCGGCACCAGATCATCTTTCAATTGATCTTGCTCATAAAGCCTTAACAACCCTTTGAGTTCGATGTCAGATCTCCCCCACCGATGTCCGATATACGCCATCTGCTCCAAATAATTTATATTCATCGGATCTAAACGAATCGCATTCTTGAGGCGTGTCAGTGATTTTTCAAATTCACCCTGATCACAAAACCAAAGGGCTTCATGGAAAAAATAGTCTGCTTTTTCCTTTTGTAATGATCGTGTTTCTTTATGCCGACGCTGCTTCAGCTTTGCCTTTCGTTTGGTCTTTCTCTTTTCAATTTTTGCTTTAGCCATAGATATACTCTATCATATCAAAATATCGGTTATGACAAATACAGCTAACATCCTGAAATTTTTTAGACTATTCATCAAACCCTGTGTCTCTTGTCTTTTTCGTTCTTCGTAGTTCAATTCCATTTTAGTTCCGGCCGTCCGTCTTGCTCCGGTTGGATGGGGAGCAGGTTTATCAATGTTTGGATGTTGTACCGGAAATTCGAAACTGGACGAAAAATAAAGCGGATGTGAACGGATATGAATTCCCTATTCCCGGACGGAAATATAAATAAAGGCAGATTTTGTGTCAAGGATCTTTTGGAATTTTTCATCCCTTAAATTTCCAGGTCCTTTTAACCTAAAATACGGCATTGCATTGTATAATTGCCGATTGAACACAGTCACTTTCAACTTGACTTAAACTCAATTGAAGATTAATTATTTTACCTGGTTATATACAAAAGCCCAAGTTAGTGCAATTTAGCTTCCCTCCCGTAGCGGGAGGGATCGAGGGAGGGCAATAAAATAGACATCATTCCCTCAACTTGGTCTTTCTTTATAACCAGATTTTTTTTTAAACATTTTATCATCGTTTTAACTTCCTTGATAATAAAGGCACCCGATAGTTAGCTAAAGAGAAGGGAGGCGGCAAACATTTCAGCATCGATCAAATACCATTTGGGCATCGATATCGGTGGTACGTTTATTGACCTGTTCATTTTGGATCCGGATACCGGCCGCGTTGCTGTTGGCAAGAAACTGAGTTCCGGAGAGAGTCCTGTAAGGGCCGTCATCGAGGGTATGCAAGAGATTCTAAAACGAGAAAACATCGATGCCCGAAATGTAACTAAAGCCATTCACGGTACCACACTGGTCACCAACCTCATTATCGAACGTAAAGGGGCGATTACCGGTCTTCTGACCACAGAGGGATTTCGAGATGCGTTGGAAATCGGCCGAGAAATGCGTTACGATATTTACGACATTTTTTTAGAGCTTCCCAAACCGCTGAGCCGCAGAAGACATCGCTTGGAAGTAAGGGAACGATTGGATAACAACGGTCAAATATTAATCCCGCTGACTCAAGAGGAAGCCGTACGCGCCGTGGACGAGCTGCTGAATCTTGGGATTGAATCAGCAGCCGTATGCCTCCTTCATTCGTTTAGAAACCCGGCACATGAACAGACGCTGCGCGACTTGATTCTTGCCAAACGGCCTGATTGTCCCGTATCCATATCTTCAGATGTCGTGCCCGAGGTGGGGGAATTCGAACGCATCTCCACCACGGTGGCAAACGCTTACACCGTGCCGGTCGCCCGCCGATACCTAAATGAATTGAATAAAAGCGTAAAACAATTAAAATTGGGTGGACGGCTTTATATCATGCTATCCACCGGCGGCATCACCTCTCCCCAAACCGCAGCCGAATATCCCATTCGTCTCCTGGAATCAGGACCGGCGGCGGGGGTGTTGGCAGCGGCATGGACAGGTCAACAGGCGGGCCACCCCAATGTCATATCTTTCGACATGGGGGGTACAACAGCGAAAACGTGTCTTATCGAAAACGGCAGCCCGGTAAAAGTAAACGAATTTGAAGCGGGACGCGTTTATCGTTTCAAGAAAGGGAGTGGGTTGCCCGTTAAAATACCGGTCATCGAAATGATTGAAATCGGAGCAGGGGGCGGTAGCATCGCAGGGGTGGGGCCGTTGGGTCTCCTTAGGGTGGGGCCTGAAAGTTCCGGAGCCGATCCGGGTCCGGCTTGTTACGATTTAGGAGGCAGGGAACCCACCGTTACCGACGCTGATCTTATTCTTGGGTATCTCGATGCGGATTTTTTCCTGGGTGGAGAAATGCATTTGGATGTGGCCCTGGCCCGGTCTGCGATGGCGGAAAAACTCGCCCAACCGCTTGACCTGACGATCGTACAGGCCGCCTGGGGAGTTCACGAGGTTGTCAACGAGAACATGGCCAATGCCGCCCGTATTCACGCTGTGGAAAAAGGTCTCGACCCAAGACGTTTCTCTCTCGTGGCCTTTGGCGGTGCGGGGCCGGTGCATTCGTACCAGGTTGCCCGAAAGCTCAGGCAGGAAACCATCATCATTCCGCCAAGCGCTGGTGTTAGTTCCGCCTTCGGCTTTTTACTGGC
>JAHEHB010000089.1:13864-14967 GCA_024644775.1 Deltaproteobacteria bacterium | reverse complement strand
CGAAATGTTCTCCAATTCAACTCTTCCGCTCTATAAGTTAATTCTTTAACTGCTACAACTGATGCAATTGAGGATCCTAATAGCGTAGCGATGAGTTGATTACACATTGGAGGATAGACAATAGATAGCGCCTGGGGTAATATGATATATCGCATAATCTGAGCATAGGAAAGCCCGGTGCTTATACCAGCTTCGATTTCCCCTTTTCTGACAGCCTCTACGCCGGATCGGATGATTTCAGTAATGTAAGCCCCTCCGTTTAAGGTCAACGCGATCACTCCGGAAGTAAAGGCAGATAGGTTGATCTGAAAAACCGTCAATCCGAAATAGACCATATACAGCTGGACTAGAAACGGGGTGTTTCTGATGAGTTCAACATATCCCGAAAAAAAGTAGCGAAGAATCCGGTTCTTTGAAATCCGCCCGATGGCTCCGAAAATCCCCAGCAGAAGCGCCAGCAGGAAGGACAAATAAGTTATCTGCAGAGTTATCAAAATACCTTCAAGGAGCTCGGGATAAAAATTTCGCCACACAACTTCGAAATGCCAGCTATAGTTCATTTCTTTATTACCATGTCAAAATTCACTCATTTAATTGTTTATAAAGATGGGAAGGGGTGCTCCCCCTGCAGACCCCTTTCGAGGAGCACCGATAACAAGCTGTTTCGTGCTTTCTGTATGTCATGTCTGCTATAACATATTGGGAGGAGTTACATAACACTTACCAGGTGGGTCCCATTTTAGATGGAGGGGTTTCAAACCACTTTTCATAAAGCTCAGCAATTTTACCCGACATCTGCATATCCCAGACGAACCAATTCAACCAATTTAACCAGTTTTGCTCTCCTTTCGGGATTGCCATACAGATGTATTCCTTGCTGAGCATGGGACTGATAACCTTAAAATATTTCGGCTCTTCTTGCTCTCTTTTCAAAGCCTCGACACTATCAGCTGATATCGCATCAACCTTTTTTGTCCGACATGCCTCGTAGGAATCAGCAATGGATTTATATAGCACCATTTCTGCATCGGGGAAAAATTTCCGAATGACAATTTCACCAGTACCCCCCATTACTGTTCCAACCTTTCTGCCTTTTTCGTTCA
>JAHEHB010000089.1:0-13854 GCA_024644775.1 Deltaproteobacteria bacterium | reverse complement strand
CATCATCGCCCCCACAAGGGCATAAGCATCGCTGAAATCCACAGCTTTGGCTCTCTCCAAGGTTCGGGTCATCCCCGTAATATTAACATCGACCTTTCTTGAAACCAATACGGCAATCCTGGCCGCCGCGCCTACAGCAACCATTTCTAATTTTACATCAAGCGCTTTTGCCAGTTCATGTGCTAGATCCACATCGAGTCCCTGGAACTTGCCTTTGGCATCCTGCCAGCCATAAGGCTTTGCGTCTGGTAAAATGCCTACTTTTACCACCCCTCGTTTAGAAACATCATCCAAAATGTCCGCCGTTAAAAGGGCAGGGCAAAAAATAAGAAAAATAACGATCAATAAAGAAAGAATCTGTTTATTTGGTTTCATGGCAAATTGACCTCCTTTCCGTGATTTAGTAGTTTGGAAATCTTCCAACTCCTCCCAATCCCCATTCTTTAAAAACGCGAACGATCGAAATTATACAAATAAAGTACAAAAACATTTATGGCAAGGTGATAATCGAAAGGGCTTATACAAAAACAATGATTCTCTCAATGTTGTAGGTAAAGTTTCCACACTAAGCACTCTGGGCCACAAGAAAAGGATAGCGTTTTTCTCTGAGTCGATATAAAAATATATATTATTGATTACTATGGATGGACATCGGAAATATTAAAAATGTATTTTAACATGCTGCAGTTTGTCAAGCAATATTTATCCTGGTGAGAATCTATGCAGGGCTGAAGCCAAAGAAGGCATTATAGAATTGGGGAAAGTTCAACGAAATTAAAGATTGACACACCATCATATTTCTCATATTCATTTTAACAGAAACGAAAACTCTTATCCCTTTATCCTTTTAAAGCTGAGTAACATACCGTAACAGATGTTCTGCGAACAGGTGAGACTAGAATCATTATAGGTCTTTCAATTGGACCGGAGAGGGTATCCATGACTCTAAAGATTGTTGCCCATCATGTTCGGCATCAACCAGGTAGGTTATCAACTCAACATTTTTCAAATCACTATAAATTATACAGACTGCTGCACGCACTTTTAGAATCAGGCCAAATGATTTGTTCTTTACTTTACAAAATACTGAAAGGTAAGTCATGGAAAATCCTAAAAAAACGCATGTCATGTACCCGGTTTTGGATCGCAAATACCCATCTATCGTCAAGGCTGAGGGTATTTATCTCTATGATGAGCAGGGCAATCGATACATTGACTCAGCCAGTGGGCCGATTTGCTGCACCTTGGGGCATGGTCTAACGGAAATGGCCGATGTGCTCAAGGAGCAGATTCAAAAGGTCAATTACACCTACCGGTACGAATTTACCAGCCCGCAGTTGGAAGAAGCGGCCGAAAGGGTATATGAAATCACGGGCGGGATGGGCGATCGGGTCTTTTTTGTCTCGAGCGGCTCCGAGGCCACCGAGATGGCGGTTAAATTAGCCCGCAAATACCATATCGAAAGGGGCAATTTCGCCAAGTCCCGGATCATCTCACGCTGGTTAAGTTACCATGGAATGACTGCAGGTGCGTTATCCTGGTCGGGAATGACCGGTCGTCGGGCGGACTATGTACCCTATCTACAAGACTCCAGCCATATCCCTCCGGCCTATTTTTACCGATGCTGGTTCGGTTCCCAGACAATCGAGGCGTGCGATCGCTCGTGTGCTCAAGCCCTGGAGAACGAGATTTTATGTCAGGGTCCGGAAACAGTAGCCGCTTTTATCGCCGAACCCGTTTCCGGGATGTCTCTGTGCGGGGCCCATCCGGGAGAACTCTATTTCAAACGGGTCAGGGAAATATGCGACCAATACGACGTTCTGTTGATATTGGATGAGGTCATGACCGGGGTGGGACGTACCGGCAAGTGGTTCGGATATGAACATTTCGACATAACGCCCGATCTCATGGCCTTGGCCAAGGGCTTAAGCGGTGGCTACTTTCCGGTAGGCGCGGTGGTCTGCTCACCCAAAGTCGTCGATGCCATATCAAAAGGATCAGGAGAGTTTTGGTCCGGTCATACCTGGGCCGGTAACCCTTCAGCCGCGGCAATCACCTCGAGTGTTATCGATTATCTTAAGACGCACAACCTGGTAGAGCGCTGCCGTGAGAGTGGCGATTATCTTAAACAGAAGATGGAAATTCTCCGCTCTCATCCAACCGTTGGTGATATCCGTGGCAAGGGATTGATGGTCGGTCTGGAGTTTGTAAAGGACAAGGCGACCAAAGAACCCTTGGATCCGGCGCTTAAGTTTTATGATCGGGTGAACAAAGGAACCCTGAAACGGGGTATGTATATAGAGGCGTCAGGAGGATGCGATCGGGGGAAAGCAGGGGACATGGTCATGTTCGGCCCACCGTTTATTGTTACCCGGGAACAGATCGACGAGATGGTTGAAATCCTTGATGAGACGATCACCGAAGAAGAAAAGAAGATAGGGTTTTAGTCAAATCAGATCACATCATTGAATACAGGGGAATCTCCCCTAACAGAAGAAAGGAGGGAAGTTATGAAGGGTAAACATTTCGTTATGGGATTCGTGTGCGTCATAATATCAATCTGTCTGCTGATCTCAGGAATGATCACGACCGCCGCAGAAGCAAAAACGGTCAAATGGAAGTGGATGACGCCTTTGGTTCGAGCCACAAACTCAATTCCGCACTATGTGGAAATGTGCAAGAGAATCACCGAAAGAAGCGGCGGAAGGCTCAAGGTCGATCCTTTTGTGTATGGCGAACACCCTTATACGGGAGCGGACATGCTCGGGGCCGTTCGGGACGGTCTGGTCGACATGGGGATGACCGAAGACGTTTATATCTCGTCTGTAGAACCTCCTTTAGGAATTATGATGGTCCCCTTTTTGTTTAAAGACATCGACCAAGCCAAGAAAGTTATGGAAAGGATGGTGCCCGAAGTTTTCGAGCCTATCTTAAACAAGAAATACAACAGCACCATTATTACGAGTTATCTCATCTGCGGCGAAGCGGTGCACGGTAAAAAGCTGCTCGACAGCATGGACGCACTCAAGGGGCAGAAAATCAGAGTCTGGGGTAAAGAAACCGGCGATACTGTTGCCCATTTGGGAGGTACACCGGTTACGGTCGCTTTCGGGGAATTGTATACGGCCATTCAAAGAGGAACCATCGACGGTGCCCTGACCTCCATGAACGGTGCCGTGGCAACAAAAATTCACGAAGTTGCAAAATATGTTACCTGGTGGGACTTTGCTTTCCCTTGGGAGTTTACGATCGTCAATCGGGACAAACTGAAGGCGCTTCCCGAAGATGTTCAAAAGATCATTCGCGAGGAAGGCAAAGTGGCCAGCGATGCCTGTCAGGCCATGAACGAGTTGGAACCGGCCAGTGATCTGGTCCGGATGATGCAAAAATATGGTGTCGTCGCCACCGCTCTGACCCCAAAGATGCACAAACAGGTTCAGGAGAAGGTTCGGCCGGTGTGGGCCGACTGGGCCAAGCGGGCGGGTCCTGAGGGTGCCAAAGCGCTTGAAATCTATGATGATGTCTCAAAATCGATGAAGTAAAAATTTCTTTATCGCAATTGACTGACCGGTAGGGCGGTTCCGCCACCCTGCCGGCAGCCACTCATCCAAGCCGATTAAAGAGAGAGAATTGGCAAGTCATTAGACAGTAAGGACGGATTGATTGAGCGATACCAACATATCACGGCCAGAGGTAAAATTTATAACACGATTTTCCAAAATCGGGGTTAACATATCCATTTATTCCATTATCATCATGACCGCCCTTGTAGCCCTGAACACGGCCGTGAGGGCCATACCCTTTTTAACCCCGTTTCAGTTTGTGGAAGAATATACCGGCTATCTTGTCATAACGATGCTCTTCATGGGGTTGGCTTGGACCCTCAGAACCGATGGCCATGTCAGGATGCGTCTGATAACCGACAGATTGCCTCCCAGGGTCAGAGCGGGATGGGAAGTCATAACCACTATCGCTGCCATCGTTATCATCTGGATTCTTTTTTGGCATGCTTCCACTTTTATTATTCTGAGTCTCAAAACAGGTGAACGCGCACAAACCGTTACCATGACCCCTATGTGGATCCCGCGGCTGATGCTTTTTCCGGGGTATCTTGCCTTGCTTTTAGAATTGGCCGTTCACTTGGTTTGGAAAGTAAAAGAATTTGGACACCTGGGACGGACGCCACAAAAGCGAATCATTTAAATTGCCCGGGCTGAAAACTCGTTCCGTATCACTCTGGATAGAATACAAAAGGAGATAAAGGTATGGACTCCCCCACCGTCCAAGGCCTCATAGTTGTGGGCTTAATTTTTTTCTTTTTAGCAAGCGGGATGTGGATTTCCATCGGTATGGCCGGGGTTGGAATCATCATCATCTACTTCATGGTCGGTGGTGGAACGGCCGGAATGATTAAAATGATCCAATTCAACATCATGAATGACTTCATTCTGGGTGCGATTCCTCTGTTTATTTTTATGGGCAGCGTGTTATTTAAAGCGCATATCGCAAAAAAAATCTATTCAGGTCTTCAGCCGATCGTAAGCTTTCTTCCTGGCGGATTGCTGCAAACTAACATACTGGCTTGCGCCGTTTTCGGAGCGTGTTCCGGATCTAGCCTGGCGGGTGCCGCCACTATGGGTACTTTGGCCATACCCGAGCTGAAAAGACGCGGTTATGAGAGAAAATTGATATATGGCTCGTTGGCCGCCGGAGGTACACTGGCCAGTATGATCCCTCCCAGTATCTGCTTCATCGTATATGGCGCCTGGGTGGGGGAATCGGTCGGCCAGCTTTTTATTGCCGGCGTTATTCCCGGCATAATTATGGCCGCTTCTTTTATGATTTATATCGGTGTCGTTTCGTTGATTAAATCCGATGCGGCTCCCCCAGCGGAAAAGCTGCCCTTTGTAGAGATGTTGAAAAGCGCAAAATCCTTGATTGCACCAATTTTTTTGATAATTTCGATTATGGGTTCGATCTATACGGGAATCGCCACCCCCACCGAGTCCGCAGCCGTGGGTTCGGTGGTGGCGATTCTCATTGCCGCTTTTGATCGAACCCTGAGCTGGAGCATGATCCGAGAGGCCGGAGAAATGGCGGTCCGGACGGCATGTCTGGTGCTGTTTTTGATTGTCTCGGCCCAGATCATATCCATGGGCATATCCATGCTAAAACTTCCCACTCTATTAACCGAATGGATACTCAGCCTGAATCTCGAAAAGCTGGTTATCGTATTCGCTATCTGTGCGCTCTACATATTCTTGGGCTGCATTATTGAAGGAACATGTGTACTCTTGTTAACCCTGCCGGTCGTTTACCCTTTGATGATGGCTTTAGGATATGATTCTCTCTGGCTGGGTGTTATGATGGCTGTATTTATCGAAATGTGTGTCATCACACCGCCGATGGGGCTGAACCTGTTTATAATACACGGTGTTTCGCAGGAAAGCGACATGTCCTTGACCATTAAAGGGAGTGTGCCTTTCTTTATATGCATGTTTGCGGTTATGTTGCTGATTATATTCGTTCCCGAAGTGGCCCTATTTTTGCCGAGAAAACTGTTTGTGTTTTGATAGTCGGTAAAAACAGAGGGAGGATCATCCCTCCTGAACTCTGAACCCCTGAACACTCGCATCAAAGTTGAAAGGAATTTCAAATATGTTTGGCTAGTATCTATGAATTATCCAAGCAGTTGAACCACGGGAGGTAATGGATGAACCTATCAGAAATGACAGGCAAGGCTCAAACGGTACTGGGACCTATAAGCGGTGATAGATTGGGTGTTACCTTACCCCATGAACACGTCTTTATCGATCTCGGTGTATGGTTTATCGAACCAAAACAGGCCAGCAAAAAGCATCTGGCTCGGCAACGGGTGTCCCGAGGTCACCCCGATATAGGCTACTTCCGTTTCAACCCCTATTACAATCAGGATAACATGGTCCAATTGGATGAACGGGAAGCCATTGAAGAGCTGCAACGGTTACGGAACGCCGGGGGCAATACGATCGTATGTTGCAGCAGTGATAATCTGGCTCGCGATCCCGAAGGTTTGTGCCGAGTATCTCGCGCCACAGGCTTAAACATCATCATGGGGTCCGGGTACTACGTCGGCGCCAGCCAAGATAAGCGCTTTGACTCTAAGACAGAAGACCGAATCGCAGATGAAATCATAAACGATGTTACTGTCGGCGTCGGCCCCACCGGAGTTCGGGCCGGGCTTATCGGGGAGATCGGCTGTACCTGGCCGTTGGATGATCGGGAAGAAAAAGTTTTACGAGCCGCAGCCCGGGCTCAAAAAGAGACCGGGGCGCCGATCAACATCCACCCCGGTCGCCATGACGATTCTCCAATTCAAATAATAAGAATACTTGAGGAAGCCGGGGCGGATATCGATCGGGTAATCATGTCGCATATGGATCGGACACCCTTTCCTCTCGAAAAAAGACTTGAGATGGCCGGAACGGGCTGTACGCTGGAGTACGATTGTTTCGGTCTTGAAGGTTACTACCCGATCGAGCTGGCCGTGGCCCACTTACCTAACGATGTGGGAAGAATTAAAGAAATCATCGAACTTCGAGACCATGGCTATTTAAACCAAATCCTAATATCCCACGATATCTGCTATAAAACGCGACGTTATACCTATGGTGGACATGGGTTTACTCATATTCTGGAAAATGCGGTGCCGGTAATGCGATGCTGGGGAATTTCCGATGATCAAATAAGGACCATCATGGTGGAAAATCCCAAACGGTTGTTTAGTTTTGTATAAAGTGACAAGAGAAGGAAAGGGGGCCGCATTCCAATGCTAAATAAATCGAAATTCGTTCTCCGGTTTGGGAGGAAAACCAGGGCATAATTGCCCTGTCTCTAGAGATTCATTTTGGCGGCCTTATGCCAAAAGAGTATCGTAAAAATCTTCCCAAAGGGCGCGGTGTTTTCTGAGATTGATAATAACTGCTTTTTTTTCCGGTCTCATCCACAACAAAGTTGACCCCTTTCTTTTATTATCGATTTGAGGTGGCTTTCATTGCGTAGATAGGGGACGATTTTACGGAACACCTTTAGGGTCGGCTTCCACAATCCACCGATGTCATCTTCACAAATTGTATTGAAATTTGTTGACAAAATTGTGCTGCTGTATAGATAAAGATAATATCATGCAGTTGCCGTCAATTAAAAAAAAGGAGGTTCATACCATGAAGAAAAGTGTATTCGCTGTTTTTGCAATCACCGTCGTGGCTCCACTGCTGCTTGGCAGTGTGGCTGTTGCCAAGACCACCATCAACTTCTGGTACGCCGGTAGCGCCGGACAGGACACGTACTTCAACGGTGCTGCCAAGCGCTATGAGGCCAAGAATCCGGATATCGAAATCAAACGCACTGCCCTTCCTTCCCCGGCCAAAGATATCGAGGCCCGGCTGAACGCCGGCAAGCTGAGCAACACCTTTCCGGATGTGTTCGCCGCTTATCTTATCTTTATAGGAACCCGGGGTGCCCAGGGCGATTTCGCCTCCATGGAAGAGTATTTCGCCGACTGGAAAGATAAAGACGACCTGCTGGCCAGCGCCGTGGAGATGGGTAAATTCAAAGGCAAGCTGGTGGGGCTCGGGTATGCCCCGGCTCCGCTGATGCAGCTTTACCGAAAAGACTATTTTAAAGAAGTCGGCCTGGATCCCGACAAACCGCCCACCACCTGGGAGGAGCTGCACGCGTACGCCCGCAAGTTGGTGAAACGAGACAGTGCGGGAACCGTTATCCGAACCGGTTTCGATATTCCGACCATGGACTCATCCAATACGTTCATCGAGCCCTTTATGCGCGGGAACGGCTCACCTTACATTGACGAGATTAATTTTGCGCCAACCTGGACTGATGAAGGTGCCATCGAGGCGCTGGATTATATCGTCAAGATGTGGAAGGAAAAACTCAGTGTGGCTTTTGACTTCGAACAGTGGAGCGAACACCCCATCACCAAAGGTCACGGAAGCATGGGTGCCGTTATAGGCCCCGCCCTGGCCCAGGTGTTCAGAAAAAATCCCGAATTCAAGAAGAAAATCGGTTTTATTCCTCCCATGGGCCCCAAGCGTCCGTATACCTTCTGCGGTTATCGTCTCTTTACCATCGGCGCGAAATCCAAGGTTAAAGACGAAGCCTGGGAGTTTATCAAGTTCATGATGAGCAAAGAAGAGATGTGGCAACGCTTTGTGGACGAGCTGATTCCGCCGACCCGAAAATCGCTAATGGACAAATTCATCGCGGACGACCCGGAGTATAACAGAGCCATTGCCGAGCACGTAAAATACGGCAAGGGCAAAGCCATCACCCCCTGGACCAGTATCGCCAATAAATACGTCCAGAAAGCGTATCAGGAGGCGCTGACCGGCAAAAAAAGTGCTCGAGAGGCGTTGGTCGATGCGGATACAGACCTGCGGGCGGAGCTGAAACGGATGGGGCTTATGAAGTAAGCTGTCTGATTCCAAAAAGCAGGTTCCGAGAGAAGTATCTACCGGTCTTTTTTACGGGAAAAAATTCTTGACAGTGATGTGCCCGGCAAAAGATAAAAGAATATCGCTCTCTAAAGTTTGAATATCAACAAATAAAAGGAGGTTTAAGCGATGGGAAAAAAAATATTTAGTATTGTAACAGTAATGACAGCCATTTGCATCCTGCTCGGCAGCCCGGCCTTTGCAAAAACCAAAGTAACTTTCTGGTATCCCGGAGGCGCCGGTCAGGAGGAGACTTTTAATGCCTCTGTTGCGCGCTTTGAAGCTAAAAACCCGGACATCGATATAGTCCCCACGGTGCTTCCACCCAATTCGGCAGACATTAATATACGCTTGAATGCTGCCAAGTTGAGCAAGACGTACCCCGATGTTTTCTCGGCGTTTCTCATTTTCATGGGTACCAGGGGTTCTCAGGGGGATTTTGCAGTCTTGGATGACTATATCGCCAAGTGGAAAGGTAAAAGCGATATGCTCGAAAGTGCCTTGGCCATGGGTCAATACAAGGGGAATTATATCGGCCTGGGTTTCTTTCCGGCTCCGATCGTTCCGGTCTACCGCAAAGACTACTTCAAAGAGGCCGGTCTGGACCCAAACGTACCACCCAAAAACTGGCAAGAACTACATGAGTTTGCCAGAAAGCTGGTCATACGGGACAAATCCGGAAACGTACTGAGGTGCGGTATCGATATCCCCTCCACCACGGCTCCCGATCTGGTTTATATGGAAACGCTGATGCGCGCCAATGGTTCCAAGGTCTTTGATGAAGAAAAAGGCGAGCCTTCATGGACCGACAAAGGCGCCATAGAAGCCCTGGATTTTATCGCTACCCTCTGGAAAGAAAAACTGAGTATGCCCCATTCGAACGTCCAGTGGCTGGAGCATCCGTTTGCCAGAGGAAAGAGTGCCATGGGCTGGGTGTTTAACCCGGTTCTGGGAAAGCTGTTCGCAAGCGATCCTACCCTGAAAGAAAAGATCGGTTATATTCCGCCCATGGGACCGGTGCGTCCCTACACATTCTGCGGATATCGGATGTTCACCATCGCCAGAGATTCCAAAGTCAAAGATGCGGCCTGGAGATTCATCGAATTTGAGATGGAGCCTGAAGAGATGTGGGATCGTTATGAGAAATTGGTGATACCGCCGGTGAGAAAATCGTTGGTGGATAAATTTGTCCAAGACGACCCTGAAAAAAACAAAGCAGTGGCCGATGCGGTGAAGTGGGGCAAAGGAAAGGCCGTCCTGGCCTGGACAAGTATTGGCGACAAGTATCTCGGTCAGGCTTATGAAGAGGTGCTCAACGGTAAGAAAACCGCCGAACAGGCCCTTAAGGATGCAGATAAAGGGTGTCGCTTCGAGCTGAAACGGCTTGGGTATATAAAGTAATACTTTTAGAACCGCAGAATGAAGAAACTAAAACAATACAACAATATGGGATATCTATTTATCTCGCCGTTTTTTTTGTTCTTTGTGGTGTTCATTGTTATCCCGATCCTGATAAACCTGGTGTTGAGCTTTACCCGTTTTAACCTGAATGACATGAAATTCATCGGGCTGGAGAACTATGTAATTTTGTTCCAGGATGAATTTTTCGTGCGTTCGCTGACAAATACCGCGCTATACACCTTTTTTACCGTGGCTATTACCATGGTCATCAGCCTGTCTCTGGCCATTCTCCTAAACCGCGGCTTGAAGGGTACGCCACTGTTCCGCACGTCTTCATTCATTCCACACATGGTGTCGATGGTGGCCGCTTCTATGATCTGGTTCTGGATGTATGAGCCGGCCTACGGCATTATAAACCGCTTTCTGGCCGTTTTGGGGATTTCGGGGAAACTCTGGCTGCACGATGAAAAACTGGCCCTGGCTTCAATTATCATCATGAGCATCTGGAAATTTACCGGATACTTTATGGTGATTTATCTGGCCGGTTTGCAGACCATTCCCCCATACCTCTACGAAGCCATCGCCATCGATGGCGCCACCGAGTGGCAGAAAATCAGGTATGTCACCATACCCATGCTCCGCCCGGTCACCTTTTTTCTGTTTGTCACCGGGGTAATCAACAATTTCAACGTATTCGAACAAGTAAATATCCTCACCCAGGGCGGCCCCATGAATGCGACCACCACCGTGGTTCACCAGATATATATTCGTGCCTTCCAGGATTTCCTGATGGGCTATGCCGCCTCCCAGGCCATATTCGTGCTGATTGTCGTGGCTATCCTGACCATGATGTTTTTCAAATACGGAAGCCAGGA
The DNA here is from genome assembly GCA_024644775.1 of Deltaproteobacteria bacterium. The sequence continues at coordinate 3,086 of JAHEHB010000089.1, read as the reverse complement.
ACAGGATGTCGAGGTGGGCTGATGACACAATACAACAAACTATCGAACTATATCTGGGTATCTGTGCTCATCATTATTTCTGCTGTTATGTTATTTCCCTTCATCCTCATGCTCAGCACCTCGCTTAAAAATATGGCCGAGTTGCAAAGACCCGTATTTTCCATTCTTCCGGATATCCTCCGTTTTGAGAACTACCCAAAGGCTATGGCGCGCGGCAACTGGGGGCTTTATTTCTGGAACAGCATCTATGTCACCTTCTGGACGGTTGTTTTAAGCTTGCTCTTTAACTCCATGGCCGGCTTTGCCTTTGCCCGGCTCGAGTTCAAGTTTCGTGAGATTCTTTTCATCATTTCTCTAATCGGCCTGATGATACCGCCTCAAGTCAACATGCTGCCGATTTACGTTATACTAAAATACATCCCCTTTGCCGGGGGCAACGATTGGCTGGGCCGGGACGGTATCGGCTGGTTAAACTCCTACTGGGGGCTTATTGCTCCCTATGTTGCAGGCTCCTTTGGGGTCTTTTTGTTTAGGCAGTTTTACTTAACCTTTCCCCGGGCCCTGGACGACGCGGCGGTTATCGACGGTATGAACACCTTTCAGCGATTCATTCTCATTTATATACCCCTAAGCAAACCGGTCATGGCCTCTTTGGTGGCGCTCAAGGCCACCCACACCTGGAACGAGTACACCTGGCCCCTGATCATCACCATGACCGAGGAAATGCGCACTGTGCAGCTGGCGCTGTCACTGTATAAAGACGAGTACACCATTGAATGGGAGCTGCTCATGGCAGCCACCGCAGTAACCATCATACCGTTGTTGATCGTCTTTTTCTGTGCGCAAAAGTATTTTGTCGAAGGAATTGTAACTTCCGGCATCAAGGGATAGGTTTAAAGCTTTAAAGAGGAATAGACAATGGCTCAGGTGGAGCTCAGAAACGTTGTAAAGAGGTTCGACAGCGTCATCGCTGTAAACGGTGTGAACATAACGGCCGAAGACGAGCAGTTTGTGGTATTTCTGGGGCCTTCCGGCTGCGGAAAGACCACTTGCCTTCGGATGATCGCCGGGCTTGAAATCATCACCGAAGGGGATATCTTCATCGGCGAAAAAAAGGTCAACGACATCGCCCCCAAAGATCGCGACATCGCCATGGTCTTCCAGAACTACGCCCTATATCCGCACATGAGCGTGTACAAGAACATGGCTTTGGGGCTGCAGCTGAAAAAATTCCCCAAAAACGAGATCGAAACCAGGGTGCTCAATGCAGCCAAGATCCTGAACATAGAAGAGTTGCTGGAAAGAAAGCCCCGGGCGCTTTCCGGCGGGCAGCGCCAGCGGGTGGCTATGGGACGCGCCATTGTCAGGAATCCACAGGTTTTTCTCTTTGACGAACCGCTTTCCAATCTGGATGCCAAATTACGGCTTCAGATGCGGGTAGAGCTGGCCAAGCTGCACAAAAAGCTCGGCAAAACCATCATCTACGTAACCCACGACCAGATAGAGGCCATGACCCTTGCCGATAAAATCGTGATCATTAACAAAGGCGAGGTGATGCAGGAGGGCGAATCCCTGGAGATATACAACAATCCGGCCAATCTCTTTGTGGCTGACTTCATTGGAAGTCCTTCCATGAATCTTCTGAACGTTACACTGGTGAGGGAAGGCGACAATTTGTATGTCCGAGGCGGCGGTTTCAAACTCATGATCCCCGAAAACCGCAAAGATCGCTACGTTGCATACCAGGGCAAAGAGGTGGTATTCGGTATCCGCCCGCAACATGTCAACGAAAGCGGGCGCGCTGGAGACAGTTCCGGCCAGCCCTTGGATGCAATTATCGAGGTGGTGGAGCCTTTGGGAACCGAAATAGTTCTTTCTGCCAAGTGCGGCGAGGATTCCCTGACCGCCAGCGTGGATACACAGGCGAAAGTTAAGGTGGATATGCCCATTGAATTTCGGATCGACATGGACCAGATGCACTTGTTTGACAGAGAGACGCAGAAGGTGGTTTAATGTCTCGGAATATCTACAAAATATTGAAAATATAGGATAAATTTTGAGGCCTGAGTTTTTGTCTCAATCATGGAATAATGGAATAGCGGAATGATTGAATAGTGATTTTTTAATTGATCGCTATGGTCACTTTTTTGCTCAAAAAATCTTTTTTCGATTACTGGGACAACCTATTTAAGCTGCTCTGCGTCAATCTGTGTCTGGCGTTGCTCATGGCACTCTATTTCCAACTGGGGTATCTGCAATCCGGCGACTACCTGGGTCTAGTCATTATTTACCTCTTTAATCTTCTGATAGGCGCCACCTCCCTAGTGGCCTGGAAAATATCCGACTACGACTTTCCCAAGATCAGCCTCTTTTTACTTGCCGCCAAAACCGTCTGGAAAGACGCTCTGTTTTTCACCGTCTGCTTTGTACTTCAAGTGACGATCCTCGACCACATCATTCCCTTTTACCTTAAACTGAACAGCAGACTGGCCGGCCTGTCTCTGGCTATGCTCGTTTTCTGGGTATGCGCCATCTGGTGGGTGGCCATGATTTACTATTACCCGCTAAGGCTGAGGCTGAACTTTCCGGTCTTTAAAGCCGCACGCATGTCATTGCTGTTTTTTACGGACAATCTCTCCCTGAGTCTCGCGATTCTTCTGATCTCCTTAGTTTTGCTCATGCTCTCCTTGGTGACTACCATGCTGCTGCCCGGTATAAGCTTCATGCTGGCGTTCCACCAGGTTGCGGGCAGGACTTTGTTGCTCAAATACGACTATCTGGCAAACCACCGTCCGGCAAACAAAAAAGACATCCCCTGGAGTCTTTTATTGAAAGACGATCTGGATATTGTCGGCAAACGGTCGCTGAAAGAAATCATTTTCCCCTGGAAAGAGTGACTTGCTCTGAACTATAAAAAGATTTTCTGCAACTTTAAACCGTACGTTTAAAGGGCTTAATTCTCGTCTCTAAGTGCCAGCGGCGGAGCCAGTATCTCCGACCATATGACCGCCTTTCTGAGATCCTGTATCTCATATTCCAAATTCTTAGGTAGATTCTTTTTTCCGGAAACAGCCGATTCCATGCCT
>JAHEHB010000427.1 GCA_024644775.1 Deltaproteobacteria bacterium | reverse complement strand
TCTGTTGTCGAATATGAACATGCAGAGAAAGGTGCGAAATTTGCGTCCGAAGCACTCGATTTTCCGATTGAAAAAACCGTCAAAACACTGGTTGTAGATCTCGGACCCAAGGGGTATGCGCTGGTGCTGATGCCGGGTGATAAAACGCTTTCTACAAAAAAGCTCTCCCGATCTTTGTCAGTGAAGCGAACAACACTGGTGGATGTCGCCACTGCTGAACGTGTAACCGATTATAAAGTGGGGGGTATCAGTCCTTTCGGCACAAAACAAAGAATTCCCGTAATTATGGAACAAAGTCTTTTGGGGGTTGAAAGGGTAGCGATTAATGCAGGAAAAAGGGGTGTGATGCTAATGATGAACCCAAAAGACATCGTTCGTGCCCTGGCGGCGAAAATCGGTGAATTGGCCGATGATCGATTAACATGCGAAATTAAAATAAGGAAGGAAAGAACGTATGACAAATGACCCGCTCTTTGAGGCGTATAAGAATTCTCATGTAAAATCCGGCACACTGCATAAAAATGCGAAAAAATTCTTTGCCGGGGACGGGGCCACCGCCCATATCCGCATCATGAAGCCTTACCGTCCCTACATGACCCGTGCAAAAGGATCCAAACAATGGGATGTGGATGGCAATGAATACATCGATTTTACCATGGGGCATGGCGCAATGCTTCTTGGGCACAGCCACCCGGCCATTGTCCGGGCGATTCAGGAACAGGCTGAAAGAGGACTTCACTTTGCCTCAAATCATGAGCTGGAAATTAAATGGGCTGAGTTAATTACAAGTTTAGTGCCGTCTGCGGAAAAGGTCGAATTTTTCTCCAGTGGACTGGAAGCCAATCTCATGGCGGTTCGGCTCAGCCGCATTAAAACGGGCAGACGTAAAATATTACGGTTTGCAGAGAATTTCCATGGATGGGGAGATGAGTTCGCACTTCCACCGCATACCTCAGGAACGCTGCAGGACGATGTAACAATCGTCCCCTTTGATCTGGAACAGGCCGAAAAGGCGTTGGCAAGCAGAGAATATGCCGTTTTAATGACGGAAGGCGGCGGTGCCCACATGAGTGGACAAATACCCATAGACTTTGATTTTATTCGCGCACTTTCAGATCTGACGAATAAATATGGAACCGTTTGGCATCTCGATGAGGTCGTCACCGGATTTCGGGATCATCCCGGAGGGTTTCAGGCGATGGTCGGAGTAAAACCGGATTCATCGACCTTTGGTAAAATTGTAGCTGGCGGCCTGGCAAGCGGAGTTTTAGTGGGTAGCGAAGAACTTATGGCGGCATTTAGTCCGGAAACGCCTCAGGAAAAACGGGTGAAACATTCCGGGACCTGGAATGCCAATCCATTGACCTGTGCTGCGGGAATTGCGGCCTTAAAAAAAATCAAAACCGGCGGACCTCAGAAAGAAGCAAACGAAATCGCCCGATACCTACGGAATAAAGGCAACCAGATTTTTAAGGAAAAAGGGCTTGATGCATGGCTTTACGGAAGAAGCATCACTCATCTTTATCTCGGCCCCATCGAAACGGAACCCAGCGATGAAACGTTGCCTCCCTCAGGTGATATTGAAAATATTTTAGGAGATGCGGCCAGCAGAGAAAGGCTCTGTGTTCATCTGCTACAACGCGGTGTTTCGACACTTATGGGAAGACTCTTTGTACTTTCCACAGTGCACACAGAAGAAGATATCGATAAAACCCTATTGGCTCTGGTGGATTCCCTCGAAGCCATGAAGGAAGAGGGTTAGACGTTAACCACATGATATTGGCAATTTTTTACCAACATTAGAGAACATATTTTACTTAAGGATTGGAAATAGGTTAAAGTTTTAAATGAGTTTAAGTGAATTAACATCCTGTAATTAAATAATTTTAACAAATCAGCTTAATACTTTAATCCCGTCGAATGCGGGGTCGCTACAGATCATTTACAAATTAGGGTTTTGGTATTTTTTGGTATCGAAATTTCAAATAAATTTGATTAGCTCTTCGGTAATGCGCGTCCGTTCAGCATTCCGGTGTGTTGTCCCCTGTCAACCGTAACGGCGCCATTTACCAAAACATAATTGACGCCCACCGGGTGTTGTGTCGGCGCTTCAATGGTCGCCCTATCCTTTACGGTTTCAGGATCGAATACCACCAAATCTGCCGCCAACCCCACCTTTATAAGACCCCGATCCGTCAGCCCCAGACGCTGCGCCGGGGCTGCGGTCATGTGCCGAATCATCTCCTCAAAGCTCAAGAGACCCAGCTCGCGGCAGTATACAGAAAGAAATCGCGAAAAGGTGCCCCACCCTCGTGGATTCGGTTTCTCACCAACCAAAAGACCGTCACTGCAGGTTGTATGGCAGGGATGCTGCATAATCGTACGCATATCCTCTTCATTCCCGACGATATTGACATAGCCTGCGTTCAATGCTTCTTCAAAAAGAAGATCACACACAAATTCAGCCATATCTTTTCCGGCTTGATCGGCTGCCTCTGGGAGTGATTTACCGATAACCGATCGATTCTTCGCAGTGGATTCTAAATTTACAAAAATTTTATCCCAGCCGGATTGATCCATCCGCATGTCTTTGCAGATCTTCTCCTTTGATTTGGGATCTGCTAACCGTGCTAAAAGTGCATCCGGTCCCCCATCATGAGCCCATCTCGGAAGTAGAATCAGCATTGTCGTGCTGGATGCGAGGTATGGATAGGCATCGAAGCTGATATCCAATCCTCTTTGTCGCGCATCATCGATAGTGTTGAGGATTTCTTTTGATTTTCCTTTGTTATGAGGACCGCTCGCAGCGTAGTGAGAAAAATGAACCTTGACCCCGGTTGCCTCGCCGACTGTTATCACCTCGTTGATTGCATCGATAAGTCCAAGATCGCGAATCCGAACATGCCACATAGAAATACCATTGTGTTCGGCAACAGTTTCACAAATGGCAATTAACTCCTCTTTGTTGGAATATCGACAGGGGAAATAGTCAAGACCGGTGGAGAACCCGATGGCGCCTTCTTTCATTCCCTGCGCGATAATTTCCTGCATCTTTGTCAATTCATCCACTGTAGCGGCCCGGTCGACAAATCCGATGGTTCCAAGTCGCAGTGCATTATGGGGAACCAGATAGACCACATTGGCTGCTACCTTGCGATGGAATCGGGAAAGATAGTCACTCACCGATCTCCAATTCCACTCGATATCCGGATTGCCGTTTAACGCACACAGATATCGTCGCATCATCTGCAGGTTGTCTGAAGAAAGCGGTGCATAAGAAAGCCCATCGACACCGATCACATCGGTGGTAACCCCTTGCATGATTTTGGGTTCGTGTTTCGGATTCGCCAACAACATGACGTCCGAATGGGTGTGCATATCGATAAACCCCGGGCAAACGACGCAACCTGCCGCATCGATAACCTGGCGGGTGTTTCCTGTATCGAATTTTCCGATACCGGCAATCCGCTCCCCCTGGATACCCACATCTCCGTAATACCAAGGGTTGCCTGAGCCATCCATAATACGACCATTGCGTATGATACTATCGTACATATCTCACCTCCAGGCCAATTTCAAAACGTCCCAGTTTGTCCAATCTCTGTGTCAGACGAAAATTTTAATCCTCGAAATACTCAATGTATGCCTGTGTTTAAAATTTCCCTCTTCCCCCGCTCAAAGTCCGGGATCTTCGACTTGACCTTGAACAAACTGAAACGTTTTGAAACAGGCTCCTTTGAATAATCATTATTTCCCGAGTGCCTCGCACAGACGATCTCCGACAAACGCTGCCGATTCTTCATTCATGTTTAAGGGATTGATCACGATTCGACCTTTCTCAAGAAAGATCTCTCGCACATAGATGCCGTTGTCCTTTAAGCGCGCCGCAACTTCAACGGCATTTCCACCAACTTCCTTTTCCTCTATGTCGATTACCAGTACGGGAAATCCACCCATGTCGTCTCCCGAAATCTGGGTTTTTACACCCGAAATATCTATTATACGATCGTCAATATTTTGAAGCAGGGTTTTCATATACGACACTTGCGCTTCAACTTTTTCCTTTGTGAAATTTTGAAGCGCAACCAAAAGCCCGATAATCGCTTCTTTGCTGACCTTAAAACCACGGCCAATGCCATGTTCCGGTTTGCCTCGAAGTTTTTCTTTTGGAATAAGAGATTCCGGCGGATCCCATTTGTCAAAAGGCTCACCAGCCAAATCCAGCATTTGAAGTGCCGCGGACCCTATGAGGTCTTTTCGTCCGCAAAGAATGCCGCTTCCCTGGGGGCCTCTAATGCCTTTCCCCCCGCTGATGCACACCAGATCCGCACCCATATCGATGTAGCGATGCAAGTTATCAACAGGCGGCACCTGGGCCGCGGCATCGATAATTATCGGGATGTTGTGGGTTTTTCCGATTTCAACAACTTCCCCAAGCGGCGGGTGACTCCCTTCCCTCACGGCATAGGCAATGGCTACGGTGTTTTCAGTAATTGCGGCTGCCACATCCCATCGAGAGATGACATGGACCTCGTCGGGAGGTGTCGTATCATTCGGGATACCGACACCGATAATCTTTGCCCCGGAAGCACTGATGGCATGACTGTATCCGCTTATCTGGTGCCATGGCATAATCACCTCGTTCG
>JAHEHB010000426.1 GCA_024644775.1 Deltaproteobacteria bacterium | reverse complement strand
CAGCGTCTCGCCATGTAGATACGTCGTAGCTCCAGGAGATGGGTTCGAGCCGCGGATAAGATTGTAGATCGTCTGGGTGGTTCGTTCCCAATTGATGACCACATCCGTTTCTTTGATTACCGGTTGGTACGAAGCTTCAGATTCCTTTTGTGGGAGGGGTTTGGCTTTGCACTCTCGAATTAAGCGAACCGCTTCAGGAATCATTTTTATTCCCAAAGGATACAGCTTTTTAAAATAGAGACTTTTTAGGGTATCGTCCGGCTCGATAGCGACCTTTTCCTGTAAGATAATCGGTCCGGTGTCCACCCCTTCATCGATTTGATGAATCGTCACTCCGGTCTCCTTTTCTCCATTGATAATGGTCCAGTTCATTGCAGATCCACCCCGGTATTTGGGAAGCAAAGATGGATGATAGTTGATACCGCCGTTGGTGGAATTGTCGATCATTTTCTTGGGGACAAAATCGGTCACAAAGGCCAGGACCAATAGGTCTGGCCGAAAGTTTTCAACCCAATCAATCGCTTCGGGATCCCTCAGTTTGGCGGGCTGGAGGACGGGTAGATTTTTTTCATCAGCGAATGCTTTTACCGGATTCTTTTGTCCGGCCATATCCGGCACGGTGATCACTCCCGCGATGAATTCATTTTTTTGAAGTAAGGCGTCGAGTGCATCTTTTCCAAATGGAGCTTGTCCAATAAAAATAATTCTCATCTCATGACCTCCGGTGTTGTATGGTAAGTTTGAAGCCTTCGACCGCATAAAAACGGTGGCTCCCGAGTTTGGTGCAAGTAAGACTCAGGATGTTTATTGGTTTCGGTGTTCAGGTTTCAGTTAAGTCTCCTCGCTGACACCCGAAACCCGAAACCCGACACCTCAAAATGCATCGAAACTAAAATCTTCGTCTAAAGGCGAGGATTTTTCCCACTTCCCGAATGGGACAATAAAAAACACGTATCACACTCGTCGGCGACAAGCACCGTGTTAACGACAAAATCTTGTCTATATTGATTCCGGGCTTAAGTTGAGCTACATTATTTAGGATAGCATAAATATAGATTGGAAGGGAGATTTGTTTGGAAACCGTAATTGCAAATAGAATAAATATGTTTCGGCAGATCCTTGCACAAAAGGATTGTGATACACTTATGATTCTCGTGGAGGAAAATCGCCGATATTTAAGCGGATTTACCGGGGAAGATGGTAGTTGCCACGAATCGGCGGGGGCTCTCTTTATTACCCAGCAAGACTGTTTGCTGGCAACCGATTCTCGCTTTGAGCTTCAAGCGCAACACGAAGCATCTCACTTTAAAATCTTTTGTTATCGCGAGGGATTGGCCAAAAACTTGAGTGAAATATTGAGCCGGTTGAATACCAAAAAACTTGGTTTCGAAAACAATCGATTGTCTGTGGGCCAATACAATAAAATGAAGGAGCAACTCCGGGCCAACGGCGTATCCGTTGAATTGATTGAAACTGAAGATGTTGTGGAAAATCTACGGTTGATAAAGTCAGGCGATGAAATTCAAAAAATTCAACAAGCCCTATCCATTGCCGAAACTGCTTTCAAGAATTTCATGGGGATCGTTCGTCCGGGTATGACGGAAAAAGAAGCCGCATGGGAATTGGAAAAAAATCTGCGTGAAGCCGGCGCCGATGGTTTATCATTCCCAACCATTGCTGCCTCCGGACCCAATAGCGCCCTACCCCACGCGATACCCGGCGATCGACGGTTTCAAAAAGGAGAACCGATTCTTTTTGATTGGGGGGTGAAACTAAATGGATATTGCTCGGATATTTCCCGTACGGTATGCATCGGAGAGTCGGATGATAGGTTTAAACGGGTCTTTGAGACGGTACTTGAGGCACAACAAAGAGCAATTGAAGCGATTCGTCCGGGGATCGGCACCAAACAGGTGGATCGTATCGCAAGAACGTATATCGATGAAAACGGATTCAAAGGCAAATTCGGTCACAGTTTGGGTCATGGAGCAGGCCTAGCGGTTCATGAATACCCCAGGGTCAGCCCTCACTACGATCAGCCCCTGGGGGCTGGAATGGTATTTACCGTTGAGCCTGGAATCTATATTCCCGATTGGGGAGGTGTCCGTTTAGAAAATATGGTCGTCGTTAATGACGAGGGCCCTGTGGTTTTAAACATGTCGAATCCTGCAGACTATTTGATTCATAGTTAACGCTGAACGATATGACATTTACCTTTGATGCACTATCAGACCGATACATGAATTATCTCATTCTGGAAAAAGGACTCTCGGATAACACGATTGAATCCTATGCCCAAGATCTTACACGATATTTTGATTTTCTTAACAACAGCGGTATTGATACAGTCGCAGCTGCGGATACTCCCATGATTATTAAGTACCTCATAGATCTTCGTAATGCGGGACTTGGTCAACGGTCACGAGCACGGCATCTGGTTACCCTAAGAGGGTTTTATAAGTTTTTACTTCAAGAAAAGATCATACAAAATGATCCGGCTAGGGGAGTGGAACTTCCCAAAATCATGCTCAGACTTCCCGATACGCTATCCGTTGAGGAGATTGATCGGCTTTTAAATACAATCGACACAACAACACCCAGGCGAACAAGGGATGGTGCAATGATCGAATTGCTCTATGCCGCCGGTTTAAGAGTATCTGAACTTGTGGCGCTCAAACTTCAAGACGTCAATCTTGAAGCCGGTTTTGTGAGAGTATTTGGCAAAGGTGCGAAAGAAAGGGTGGTTCCCATTGGGTATTATGCGCAGAATAAAACCGAGACTTATCTTCGTGAAGCCAGACCTCAACTTTTAAAAAAAAACATTAGCCGATATCTTTTTGTTGCACGGGCAGGAAAACCCATGACGCGTCAAGGATTTTGGAAACTTTTAAAACAGTACGTGACGAAAGCAGGAATCCAAAAAACAATAACCCCACATACCCTTCGACATTCCTTTGCGAGTCATTTGTTGGAGGGAGGTGCAGACCTCAGGGCGATACAGGAGATGCTCGGGCATGTTGACATTTCCACAACCCAGATCTATACCCATGTTGCCCGAGAATACCTAAAAAAGATGCATGAAAAATTTCATCCTAGGGGATAAATATTATGAAATTTACCGATCGATGAATCACCAATCAACATCAACCGTTCAGGGATGGTGGACAAAAGGGGAGCAAGAACCTAAACTGGGTGATCATGCCATTCAGGACGCTATCTTGAATGTAGCCCGACCGGTATTTCTCCTAAACCTGAACGGTCATATGGGTGTCTGCCAAGAAGGCACGTTAACAGTGGGTGACTCCATCCAAACGGTAGCCACAGCCTATCCCGCCACTGCTTATGCGCCGCCCTTGCATCCCAAAGATTTGGGAAATCCACAGTTTAAAAGAACGCATAAACTCCGGTATGCGTACGTTGCCGGAGCAATGGCAAACGGTATCACGTCGATACGAATGGTGGAAGAAGCCGGACGTGCGGGCCTCGTCGGTTTTTTCGGTGCTGCGGGGTTGTCTTTACATGAAATCGAAGCTGCCATCGATCAATTAAAGTCTCGAATGGAAAAGATACCATTTGGCTTCAATCTCATTCACAGCCCCGGCGATCCGGAACTTGAGGCCGCCACTGTGCGGCTTTACCTGAAGCACGGGGTTCGTCTAGTAAGTGCCTCTGCTTACTTGGATATAACAGCGTCTCTCGTGCTTTACCGTATTAAGGGAATTCACACAGACCCGGAGGGCAACGTTATTTGCCCCAACAAGATCATCGCAAAGGTTTCTCGTATCGAAGTTGCCAGAAAATTTTTTTCCCCACCTTCGGATAAACTGTTGGCTCAATTGCTGGAGAAACAACTCATTTCTCCTCAGGAAGCAACGCTCGCAAAAAAAATACCTCTTGCAGAAGATTTAACCGCAGAAGCTGATTCCGGTGGACATACAGACAATCGGCCGGCGCTTGCATTGCTGCCGACCATGCTCGCTCTTCGAGATGAAATGCGCCATCTTTACAAAAACAAGCAATCAATACGGGTCGGTCTGGGTGGCGGAATTGCCACTCCGGTTTCCACTGCTGCCGCATTCGCTATGGGCGCCGCTTATGTTCTGACCGGATCCATTAATCAATCCTGTATTGAATCGGGAACATCAGATACGGTCCGCCGGATGTTGACTGAGGCCGAGCAAGCAGACGTCAGCATGGCACCTGCTGCCGATATGTTTGAAATGGGCGTTAAAGTTCAGGTATTGAAACGCGGCACGCTGTTTCCGTTTCGTGCTGCAAAACTCTACGAGTTGTACTGCAGTTACGACAATTTTGAATCTATTCCGGAAAAACAAAAAACGTTGCTTGAACGCGATTATTTCAAAACAGGCTTTGAAACGGCATGGGATCGCACCAAAATGTATTTTCTGAGCCGAGATCCCAAACAGATTGAGCGCGCCGAAGCAGATCCAAAACACAAAATGGCGCTGGTCTTCCGATCCTATTTAGGGCAATCCTCCATTTGGGCCAATACAGGGGAACCTTCAAGAAAGATTGACTATCAGATTTGGTGCGGACCGTCTATGGGCGCTTTTAACCAATGGGTAAAAGGATCGTGTCTCGAAAAGCCAGAAAATCGAAAAACCGTTACCGTTGCAATGAATTTATTGTTGGGTGCTGCCGTATTAACACGTGTAAAT